>JAJXXG010000454.1 GCA_021781255.1 Acidobacteriota bacterium | reverse complement strand
CATCGAGCGGCTCTTTGCCGATCTTGATCGGCGCGTCAAATCGATTGAACAGCAGCGCGCGGCGGCAACGTCGGAGCGCGAGCAGCGCATCGGTGAGAATGCTGAGCTCATCCAGCGCCAGAAAGAACTTACGGTCGCTCGGACCGAGGCATTGGCACAAGCGCAGTCGATTGCCGAACAGGCACTGGCGCTGCGCCAGCAGCTGGCCGAGATGGAGACGCAATTGAAGACGGGGCGCGCCGCGCTGGATGAGTTGCGCGAGAACCGCGCCGGGCTTTCAAGCGAACTGGCCAAACTGCATTCCGATCTTGAGCACCTTGAGGCAAGCTGCCTTGCCGAGGTGAATGTGGAGGCGGAGGTGCTGCGCGCCGATGCTGAAATCGTGCGACTTGCCGACGAGCAGCTCGCCGCCGAGGAGGAGACCTGCCGCGCGCTGCGCGAACGCATGGAGCAGATGGGCCCGGTAAACATGATGGCGCTCGACGAGTACAAGGAGACGGCAGAGCGCCACGGGTTCCTCATGACGCAGCGCCAGGATCTGATGGAGTCGATCGAAAATACACAGGTAACCATCAAGGAGATCGAGCAGATTTCGCGCACCAAGTTCGACGAGGCATTAACGCGCATCAACGAGAACTTTGCGCAGGTATTTGCGCGATTGTTCCAGGGCGGCCAGGCGTTTTTGCGCATCACCGACGCGGAAAACCAGGACGAAAGCGGGCTCGATATCGTGGTTTCGCCGCCGGGCAAGAAGCTGCAAAACGTGCTGCTGCTCTCTGGAGGCGAAAAGTCACTGACGGCACTGGCGCTGCTGGTCGGCATCTTCCAGTTCAAGCCCAGCCCGTTCTGCGTGCTCGACGAAGTGGACGCGGCGCTGGACGAGACCAACGTGGGCCGCTTCGCTGACCTGCTGCACTCGTTGAGCCACGACACGCAGTTCCTCATTGTCACCCACTCCAAGCGCATGATGCAGGGCGCCGATATGATCTACGGAGTGACCATGCAGGAGCCGGGCGTATCAAAGATCGTGAGCGTGCGTCTGGGCCACCGGGAACAGCAGCGAGCCACGGCGTAGATCCCGGAGATGACAGTGCTTGGCAAGCTGGAATTAATTGTCGGGCCCATGCGGAGCAACAAAACCGCGGAGTTGCTGCGCAGGATTGAGACGCGCCGCGAATATGCCAAGCAATATGCGATGCTGCTCAAACCCAGCGCCGATACCAAGGCCGCAGCCGGGATCGTGGAAAGCCGCAACCGCAACGGCTGCGGAAAGATGGAAGCTGTCGAGTTCCCCTTCGCCGATCCGTGGGCGGTGCTGCCAGCGATCGCAGCCACGGAGCAGCGCATCGGCAAGCGCGTGGATTGCATCGCCATCGACGAAGGGCAGTTCGTTCAGGATCTTTTTCTCTTCACCAAGCGGCTGCTCGACGGCGGCCACGATGTGATGGTGTCGGGCCTCGAGCTCGATTTTCGCGGAATGCCCTTCGGCGAGATGCTCGATCTTTCCTGGCTGGTGCGAGCCTATGCGGGAAACATCACCGAGTTGGTGGCGTATTGCAGTTGCGGCGCCAAGGCGCTGTATCCGCAGCGCCTGATCGACGGCAAACCCGCGCACTACACAAGCCCCATCATCATGGCGGGCGACAACTACGAGCCGCGCTGCGAGGAGCACTTCGTGCTGCCGGGACGGCCGCATTGAACGACCAGTTGTCAGTTATCCGTTGACAGGGATCAGCCCGGTCAGTACCTCTTGATTACCCCTACCCCCCCTACCTTTTTGGCTAAAGTCCTCAAACCATTGGAGTTGCTGGAATTGGCATTTCATAACTAATTGATTCAATTTTAGTTAAATGCCAAGGTCTTCATGGCAAAGGAGTTAGAAGCTGTTTTCGCGGATGGCGTTCACGTTTTCACTCCCTCGCCCGGTCCTTGACGGCGGAGTGTTACCGTTCAGAGTGCTGTTTTGAGGGAATCTGCTGCTCTCTGGATGCGCCGTTAGAGCTATTGTGTGCTCAAGGTGCGAAATGATCTGCAAGGATGAGGCGAGAAACTTGATATCGGGTCGCTTGGATCCTGCTGAATGCCAAGCGCGGCTCCGAGCAATCCCCGTCGATAAACTCGTGAATCGCGTGATCGGAGGAGCGCTCGGAACTGGATGAGGTCTGGCTATTCTGCACGGCGGATTTGGGCTGCTCAAGCTGCGGCAGCTTGAGGATCGTCCTGGGAGTCCGTTTCCGCTTCCATTCGGTACAGTTCTGGCCGGGCCCATCAGCCGAATCCGTGCATTAAAGTGTTGTGCCTCACTCGACAGCAAACCGTCAACCCGCCGCGTGTGACGGATGTCACATTCTCAGATCGCCGCGACAATTACAGTGTGAGAAGTGTCACACGGTGACTCCGGATTGACTTGAAAGCAGGTAAGTTGCCGAAATTCAGTGCGGGGTTCTGATGGCACAAACAGGAGAACCAGGAAGCATGCTGCGATTCCAGCACCGCTCGTTTCATTCACCAGCTTCATCGCTGCATCCTTATCGGGATTTGCGAATCAGGCAAAGCATTTCTGACCCTTGCCGGGTATGCACTCACAAACCCCGCGGAAGGCAAAAAGTCCCCCAGGGGACTCGCACCCTTCGGGCACATATTTCCTGGTCTGACTGCGACAGTGTATAAAATGGGGTATCCCTAGTTTCCTCTGCTCCAAAGGTCGGCTACCCATTTAACCAGAATTTCATCCCGAGGAGGATATATGAAATACAGCTTTTCGGCAGCGCTCGTGGCTCTGGCATTGTCAGTAGTGGCACAGGCGGGCACCATTCAGGGCAAGATCTCCGGCGCCAAAGGCGAGTCGGTGGTCTATGTCGATGCGATCGCAGGAAAGACCTTTCCGGCACCAACCCAGCATGTCGTCATGGACCAGAAAGGCCTGATGTTCATGCCCCACATCATGGTTGTTGAGCAGGGAACGACCGTGGAATTCCTGAACAGCGACAGCGTGGAACACAACGTCTTCTGGCCCTCAATTAGCGGAAACAAGAAGCTCGGCCACAACATGGGTACATGGCCCCAGGGCGAAAGGCGCAGCTTCAAGTTCGAAAACGCGGGCGTAGTTCCGCTGCTGTGCAACGTCCATCCCGATATGGCGGGCTACATCGTCGTCTCCCCGACGCCATGGTTTGCGACCACGGATAAGGCGGGGAATTACAAGATCGAGAACGTTCCCGACGGCAAGTACACCGTCACTGTGTGGAACGAGGGCGCCAAAATTCATTCCTCGCAGGTTACCGTGTCCGGCAGCACCAAGGCCGACGTCACCCTCTCGAAGAAGTAACAATCAGGCCCGGCTGGTGCATTGATGCACGGCCGAAAGAGATCCTCGTGCTCAAACGCTACGAAGACAAAACGGTTGACGCGGAGTGGCTTAACAGCAACTTCCCGTGCATGATGGCCTGCCCTGCCCACACCAACGCAGGCCGGTATGTCGCTCTCATTGCGGAAGGCCGCTATGAGGAGGCATACCGGCTGGCTCGCGATCCAAACCCGCTGGCCAGCATCTGCGGGCGGGTCTGCGCGCATCCCTGTGAAACGGCCTGCCGCCGCGGAGCGATTGACAAGCCCATCGCAATCCGCGCGCTGAAGCGGTTTCTTACGGAACGGCATGGTCCGGAATCGAAGCGTCCCGTGGATTTGAACGCGGGGCGGCGACAGCAAAAACTTCCCTTCCGCATCGCGGTGGTGGGCGGAGGGCCGGTAGGACTTTCCGCAGCCCACGACCTGGCGCTGATGGGCTATTCCGTGACCATCTTCGAGGCCGCACCGGTGGCAGGCGGAATGTTATACCTCGGAGTTCCCGAATACCGGTTGCCGCGCGACGTGGTGGAAGCGCAGGTGCGGGAGATTCTTGAAGCCGGCGACATCACGTTAAAGCTGAACCACGCGGCTGGCCGCGACTTTACGATTTCAGATCTGCGCCATCAGGGCTTCGATGCCGTCCTGCTGGCGGTGGGCGCTCACAGCAGCCGCGATCTCTCCATCCCCGGCGTCGATCTTGACGGAGTGCACAAGGGCATCGATTTCCTGCTCAATGTAAACCTCGGCTATCAGTTCACCATCGGCAAGAAGGTGGTTGTCATCGGCGGCGGAAATGTGGCCATGGATGTGGCCCGCTCCGCGGCACGCGAGGTGCTCCGGCAGCATGCCGCGGGCGTGGAGCAGCAGGAGCCTTCGAAGGAAAATATAGACGCGGTGGCGACGCGGGAGATGGTGGACGTATCGCTCTCCGCTCTGCGCCTGGGCGCGCAGGAAGTGCATCTGGTTTGCCTTGAGAGCCGGGACGAGATGCCCGCAGCCCTCGAAGAGATTGTGGACGCCGAGGAAGAGGGGATCATCCTCCACCCGGGTTTCGGTCCCAACCGCATTGTTGGCGAGAACGGCAAAGTCACCGCGCTGGAAACGTTGAAGACCAAATGGGTCATCGATCAAACCGGGCGATTCAATCCGGCGTTTTTCGAGAACAGCGAATCACAGCTGGCATGTGACACCATCATCATGGCTATCGGCCAGGCGCCCCGGCTCGATTTTCTGAAGCCCGAGGACGGCGTGGAGATTTCGCGGCGCGGCCTGATCGCAGTGAATCCGCAGACGCTGATGACCTCTGCCGACGGTATCTTTGCCGGCGGCGATTGCGTCTTTGGCCCGCGCCTGATCATCGACAGCGTAGCCGACGGCAAGCGCGCGGCTGTGGGCATCGATGAGTATCTTCGTGGCGTCCGGCATCCGGAGCCTGCGGTCGAAGTAGAAATCCTCAGGCGGCACAGCATGCCGCTCGACCTGCTTGATCTCGTTCGGCAACCGATTCCTTTGCTGCCTCTCGATCGCCGCAGCGGCATGACTGAGGTGGAACTGGTGTTTGACGAGGCGGCGGCGCAGCAAGAGGCGCAGCGTTGCCTGCACTGCTGGGTCAACACCATCTTCGAGGGCAGGCTAGAAGATGGCAGCCTGTGCATTCTGTGCGGCGGTTGCATCGACGTGTGCCCGGAACGCTGCCTCGATCTGGTCAGTCTCGACAGGTTTGACTTTGAGCCGGACGTAGTTCAGCAACTTGTAGACCGGCAAGGCTTGCTGAACGTCGAGTTGGATGACGTGAAGGCGGAAGAACTCGGCACAATCTCGGGTTCGGTGATGTTGAAGGATGAGACGCGCTGCATTCGCTGCGGGTTATGCGCGGCGCGCTGTCCGGTAGGCACCATCACGATGGAGTCCTACAACCTCATTCCAACCGAAGCAACAGGACTTGTATCCATTGAATCTATTGATGCGCCGTTCCGGACCGCCGGCGCGGACAGGAAGTGACGGCAGGCATGGCAGAAGAAAAGATATCCACGCCAGCAGAGACGAGGAGAGAGATCGATCGCCGCAGTTTCTTCACGCGGCTCGGCCTGGGATCGCTGGCTGTTGCGTCAGCCGGGATGCTCGGCTTCTATTACCGGTTTCTTTCGCCCAACGTCCTCTACGAAGCGTCGCCGATCGTAAACGCAGGGCCCCCGGAAAGCTATGAAATCGGCTCCGTGACGCTCGATGTGAACTCGGCTATCTACCTGGTTCACTTACAGGAGGGCTTTTTCTCCCTGAGCGCTATCTGTACTCATCTCGGCTGCATGACCGCGTGGAAACCGGAGTTGGGCATCATTGCGTGTCCCTGCCACGGCAGCAAGTTCAGCACGGAGGGACAGGTGCTCCACGGCCCGGCGCCCAAACCTCTGCCGTGGCTGAAAACGTGGCTGAGCGACGGCGGTAATGTGATGGTTGATCGCTCGACTACCATTCGACCTATGGAATTCCTGAGGATCTGACCATGGCAGACAGGATTGAAGAATTTGTCGAGAAGCTGGGACGCACGCGGGTGTGGCGATCCATTTTTCGGAGCGGCGGCGGTTCCAGCACTCTGCATCGCTCCCTCGCCATTCAGCAGAACGTATTCCTGCATCTCTTTTCGACCAAGGTACGGCGGCGAATGCTCAATTTCGGCGCCACCTGGTATCTGGGCACGCTGACGTTTGGAACTTTTCTGCTTCTTGTGATTACCGGCATTCTGCTGATGCTTTATTACCATCCTTCGGTTCCGCAGGCATATGCGGACATGAAGGATCTGCAGTTTGTCGTGTCTTCCGGGCAGTTTCTGCGCAATCTGCACCGCTGGTCAGCACATGCGATGGTGCTGCTGGTCTTCGCCCACATGTTCCGGGTGTTTTATCGCGGCGCGTTTCGTCCGCCCCGGGAATTCAACTGGGTGGTCGGCGTCGTCCTGCTGCTGGTTACGCTGCTGCTGAGTTACACGGGCTATCTGCTGCCCTGGGATCAGCTGGCGTTCTGGGCAATTACCGTGGGAACCAATATCGCCGGGTACGTGCCGGTGGTCGGCGAAAAGTTTCGCTTTCTGATGTTAGGCGGACACCAGGTGAACGCCAATGCCCTGCTGCGCTTTTATGTGCTGCACTGCGTGATTCTGCCTTTAAGCGCGGCCATATTTATCGCGGTGCACTTCTGGCGAATTCGCAAGGATGGTGGCCTCTACGTGCGGAAGAGCGAACCTGTCAGAGCGGTTTCGGCGAAGACCGACGCTGCCGCAGCGAAAGCCAACCTGGCTGGAATGGAGAAGCCATGACAGAGCCGAAGGACTTCACCGCAGGCGTCGGTTCCGATATTCGGAAGTCGCAGAAGCGTGTTCTCTTTGTGACCCGGAGAGTCTCTGCACAGGTCAAGAGCGCTGAAGAGGAGCAGATTCAGACCTATCCCGAGGCGTTGATTCGTGCAGCCCTGGCCATCGAGGTTCTTGCCATCGCCCTGGTGCTGATTTCGCTGTTTTTTAATGCGCCGCTGGAGGGAATCGCCGACCCCACCAACACACCCAACCCGGCCAAGGCTCCCTGGTATTTCCTGGGGCTGCAGGAGTTGCTGCACTATTTCCCGCCCCTCTTTGCCGGGGTTCTGATTCCCGCGGTCCTGGTGGTTGCTCTCATTGTCATTCCCTACTTCAACGTCAACGTCGAGGCCGAAGGCGTCTTTCTGAAACATCGCCGCCTTCGCCTCATGGTCTTCTATGTCGCGGCTGCGTGTCTGTCGCTTTTTCTCTTGTTCTTTCATGTTTACGTGGCACTGATTCCCACGCTGATTATTGCGGCTTTCATGCTGGTTGCGACCGTCAGTTCGCCCAACTCGCCGCAACAATTCCGCCGTTTTCTGGCTTCAAAAACGGTCTCGTGGTGGATCATGACCTGGTTTCTTTTTGAACTCATCGTCCTGACAATCGTAGGGACTTTCTTTCGCGGCCCGGGCTGGTCATGGATATGGCCATGGAGGAGCTAAGTGCATTTCCTGAAAGATAAACTCGTAGAGTCCTGGCGGGCGGTGTTTCGCGATCCGACTGTGCCTTTCGGGGTGGTCAGTCTTCTGCTGCTGATCGCCCTGGCTGTAGCTCCGGCCAAGGATCTATTTAGTGAATGGCACGGCTATCAACACCAATATCTCCGCCTGATTCACAAGCGCGGCGATGCCATTACACTGCAGAGGCATTTCCAGGGAGGGATCCAGCAGATTTGGATTCCTCAACTGGGAGTCGTAGACCGCTGCCAGACCTGCCATGAGGGCATTGCAGAAGCCAGCCTGGCTGACGTGACCACCGAGCCATTCGGGAAGCATTCGGCGATCCCGCATGCGCTGGACGAATTTGGCTGCGTGATCTGTCATCGCGGAGAAGGGGCGGCGACGACCGTCAAAGACGCTCACTACAGCACGCTGGCGGGAGAAGAGCCCATTTTACCCGCGCGCTATATCGAGTCCTCCTGTGGGCAGTGCCACCACGCGCCGCTGGCGGGAACTCCAAAGCTTAATGAAGGCCGCGTGTTGCTGGCCCGCTACGGGTGCGTGCGGTGCCACCAGGTCAAACTCCCGGACGGCAGCACGATGACGGCAACGGACGAGCCACCGCCTCTGACCCACATCGCCGACAAGACCACGCGGGAATGGATTTATGCGTGGCTCAAAGATCCGACCAGCTACGCGGCGTCCGCAACGATGCCGAACTTTCAGCTCAGCGACGCCGACGCCCGGGATATCTCTGCGTTTCTGATCGCCAGCAGAGAGCCATTGGCCACGGATAAGGCGCCGCTTGTTCCTGCCGGTGCCCAGGCCGCCGATCCCACCGCTGGCAGAGTCCTGTACGGGGAGTCGTTCTGCGCCTCGTGTCATGCGATCCAAAATGCCGCCGGCAATCTGGTTGGTGGAGACATCGGCCCGGAACTGACAGCCATCGGCAGCAAGGTCGACGCGAAATGGCTTCAGGCATGGCTGCGGGACCCGCAAGCCTACGACCCCGGCACCACAATGCCGCAATACCGCTGGACCAACCAGCAGTTAACG
>JAJXXG010000552.1 GCA_021781255.1 Acidobacteriota bacterium | reverse complement strand
CCGGGGATCGGCGCGGTTGGGCCGGAGACGCTCACCGGCGTGACCGTGAGCATTGTGGGCGATATTCTGCACAGCCGCGTGGCGCGGTCGAACATGCTGCTGCTGCCGCGGCTGGGCGCGCGGGTACTGCTTTGCGGACCGAAGGAGTTGCTGCCGGAGCAGGCGGCGCGTTCAGGCCCCGGCATTGAGATCGAGCAGGACTTCGACAAGGCGCTCGCCCAGTCGCAGGTGGCGATGATGCTGCGGATTCAGGCCGAGCGGCTGGCGGGGCTGCAACTGGATCTGGACGAGTACAAGGCAAGCTACCAACTGACCGGGCAGCGGCTGGCTGCGCACGCGCCCAAGGCGGTGGTTCTGCATCCGGGACCGATCATCCGCGGCATGGAGATCACGGCGGGCGTGGCCGACGGCGTGCAGTCAGCGATCCTGGAGCAGGTCCACAACGGCGTGGCGATCCGCATGGCAGTGATGGAGCGGGCGCTGCTGGCGGCCGGGCAAGGAGGACGAGCATGACGGCGCTGGCGATTTGCGGAGGGCGGCTGGTGGATCCGGCGGCCGGTGTTGATGCGCTGAAAGACGTGCTGATCCGCGATGGGCGCGTGGCGGAGATTGCCGGCACAGGCAAGCTGAAGCATGCGAACGGCGCGGAGGTGCTGGATGCGGCGGGGCTGGTCGTCGCGCCGGGGCTCATCGATATGCATGTTCACCTGCGCGAACCGGGGCAGGAGTACAAGGAAACCATCGCCACCGGCACGGCGGCGGCGGCCGCGGGCGGTTTTACGGCAGTGGCCGCGATGCCGAACACCTCGCCGGTGAATGACTCGCCGGAGATTACGCGCTGGATGCAGGCGCCGGAGCGCGGGGCGCAGGTGAGGGTGTTTCCGATTGCCGCGGCGACGCGCGGAGCCAAAGGTGAAACGATAAACGACTATGCGGCGCTGAAGGCGGCCGGAGCTGTGGCCGTGACCGACGATGGCCGGCCGATCCTGAAGGACGGCGTGATGCGCGAATCGCTGGCCACGGCTGCGCGCGCGGGGCTGAGCGTGATTCAGCACGCCGAGGACACGCGCATGACCCAATTCGCGAATGGGGCCGCAAGCATGAATCTCGGCCCCGTGTCGTTCAAGCTGGGTTTGCGCGGAATGCCGGCAGAGGCTGAGTGGAGCATTGTGGAACGCGACATTCGCCTGGTGGCAGAGCTGAAAGACGCGCATCCGCACCTGCACGTGGCGCACACGTCCACGGCCGCGGCGCTGGCGGCAGTGCGGCAGGCGCGGCGCAATGGGCTGCGTGTGACGTGCGAGGTTGCGCCGCATCATTTTCTGCTCACGGAAGAGCACGTGGGCCTGTACAACACGCACGCGAAGATGAATCCGCCGCTGCGCTCGGCGGCGGACCGCGACGCGATGATAGAGGGGATTCTCGACGGTGTGGTGGACGCGATTGCCACCGATCACGCGCCCCACGCGATGCACGAGAAAGAAATCGAATTTGAGCTGGCGCCGAATGGGATTATCGGCCTCGAAACCGCGCTGGGCCTCTGCCTGCGCTGGCTGCACGGCGAGTGGAGGATGCCGCTCGGGCGGGTCCTGAACCTGCTGAGCGCGCAGCCGGCGGCGCTGCTTGGGTTGAAAGGCCGCGGCACCCTCGCCGTGGGCAGCTTCGGCGATGCGGTGGTCTTCGATCCCAAGGCAGAGTGGATTTATCGGGCTACGGAGTCGAAATCGAAGGCCAAGAACACGCCCTTCGACGGGTGGACGATGCAAGGAAAGATTCGCTGGACGATCAGCGAGGGGCGCGTGGCCTACACAGGTTAGCAGGCGGACCTGGAGACTGGGTTGCTTAACAGCTGCCTAAGTTCACCAGGCAATGTGACTCGAATCACTGCGAACCCGAGCGTGAACATTAGATCAATTGAGAGTCTCTTTCCTCTGAGCGCGGGGTGCGGTGGAGTTGTGCCGTACTGCCTTCCCTTTAAATGTATACCGGAACAGGAGGAGCCCTAATGAACTATCCGGTTTGGGATGTTGCATTTGGCGCCGGCTTGCTGATCGCCGTCGTCGCCGTTCTTCATGTATTTGTCTCTCACTTCGCGGTGGGAGGCGGGCTGTTCCTGGTGCTGACGGAACGCAAGGCCCGGCGCAGGAATGACGCAGCGCTGCTCAACTGGGTGAAAGCGCACACCAAGTTTTTTGTGCTGGTAACGGTGGTCTTCGGCGTCATCAGCGGGGTGGGCATCTGGTTCACTATCGGGTTGATCAGCCCTACGGCCACGAGCAACCTGATCCACATTTATGTGTGGGGATGGGCCATCGAGTGGGTGTTTTTCTTTCTTGAGATCACCGCCGCGCTGTTCTACCTGTACGGCTGGGACAAACTGGAGCCGCGGCTGCACATGTGGTTCGGATGGATATATTTCATCGCCGCATACATGAGCCTGGTGATTATCAACGGGATTATCACCTTCATGCTGACCTCGGGAAGCTGGATAAAGAACCACGAGTTTTGGAAGGGATTTTTCAATCCCACGTATTTTCCGTCGCTGGCGTTCCGCACCGCGATTGCGCTGGCGCTGGCGGGAGTGTACGCGCTGATCACGGCGAGCGTGCAGAAAGACGCCGCCCTGAGGGGGCGCATCGTGCGCTGGGGTGCACTTTGGACGGTGCCCGCCCTGGCGGTGCTGCCGCTGCTGGGGTGGTGGTACATCCGCAGGATTCCTGCTGACGTTTGGGCCAGCGCCCGCGGCCCCATGCCTACGGCCACGCAATTCTCGATCGATGCCGTGGTGCTGCTGTGCGTAACGTTTGCCCTGGCCCTGCTGGCGCTCATCATTCCGCGGCGCATTCATCTGGCATTCAGCCTGGTGGTGGCGCTGGTGGCGCTGGGCGCGATGGGTTCGTTCGAGTTTGTGCGCGAGTCGGTCCGGCTGCCCTATGTGATTTCGAACTATCTCTACGCAAATTCGCTGTACGCCAATACGATGCCGGGGGATGGAGGCTTCAGCCTTGACGAAGTAACCAATGCGGGAGTTCTGAAGTCCGCGAAATGGATCGACGTCAGGGAACTGACAGCGGACAACCAGGTTGCGGCGGGCCGCGAAATATTCCGCGTAGACTGCGAGAGCTGCCACACGGCCAATGCCTATAGGGGATTGAAGAAGTACATTGCCTTGCGCCAGTGGGATCAAAACAAGATTCAAGCCATGCTGGGCGGGCTTGAGTTTATGCACAACGGCGTGACGCCGCCGTTCGTCGGTGTCATGCCGTCGTTCGCCGGCAACGATGCCGAACGCGGCGCGCTGGCGGCGTATTTGAATTCGATCGAGCCAATTTCCAGCGCGGCTGCAAGCGCCGCGACCGACGGCAGGATGGTGTTTGAACAGAACTGCGGCATGTGCCATCAGGTGAAGGCGCAGGATCCGCTCTTCAAGGATCTGGATAAGGACCCAACTGCCGCCGCAGACTCACTGGAAGATCTAACCGGCCTGTTTCCGCTTATGCCGGACCTGAAACTGAGCGACCAGCAGCGCGCCGCGCTGACGCAGTGGGTGGACACACAGCGCAGCACCATGGGGATCAACACCACGCAAGGAGGAAATTGATCATGATGCAGACCAACCTCATTCCTGCAATGGACCCGAACCCGCTGCCGGCGCCCTACTGGGTCTTCAAACTACTCCTGATTGTGACCTTCGTCCTCCACATCCTTGCCATGAATTTCATGCTCGGCGGGGCTGTTCTTGCACTGGTGTCGAAGTGGCGCTCGAAGAACCGCATCTTTTCCGACGTGGCCAAGAAGTTACCCGTTCTGTTGCCGGCAACCATCACTTTGGGCGTTGCTCCGCTGCTCTTTCTACAGGTGCTTTACGGGCAGTTCTTCTACACGTCGTCCATCATCATGGCCTGGCCATGGCTCCTTGTTCTGGTCTGTCTCGTCATCGCCTACTACGGCTTCTATTACGTTTCGTTTCGCGGCGGCCAGCATCCGGCGAAGGCCGGGCGGTTAATGCTATTCAGCACGATCCTGGTCTTCCTGATCGGCTTTGCGTTCAGCAACAACATCACGCTCAGCCAGACGCCATCGCGCTGGGGCGCGAAGTATTTTGCCAACCCCGCCGGCTGGAATCTCAACCTGTCGGAGCCAACGCTGATTCCCCGTTTTCTGCACTTCATGGTTGCGGCCGTGGCAGTGGGCGGACTTTTGCTTGTGTTCATGGCACTGGCCAACTGGAAGCGCGACAAGGAGTACGCCCGCCAGCTTCTGCAGTTCGGCGGCAAGGCATTCATGTACGCAACGATGGCGCAGATCGTCGTGGGCATCGTGTTCCTGGTCAGCCTGCCGCGGGACCTGCTCCTGCTGTTCATGGGCGATAATCCGCTGGCCACGGCTCTGTTTCTGGTTGGCTTAATGGGCGCCATTGCAGCCATCTTCCTCATGTCCGATGCCCTGCGTAAAGAGAACATCCGTGTGGCCGCTTACTACGTGCCGGGTATCCTGGCCGTCGTGCTCCTGTGCATGGTAACGATGCGAGACATTCTGCGCGATGCGTACCTGAAGCCGTATTTCAATCCCGGCCAGTTCGCCATCAAGACACAGTGGGAGGTGTTTCCGTTGTTTCTGGCGCTCTTTATTGGCGGGGTGATCCTGTGGCTCGTGATGTTCTGGCGCTATGGGCTTTTCGGAGGGGCGAAGCCGGTGTCTACGCCCCCACCTATGGATTCCCCGCAATAGCCGCAATTGTGAAGAACCCGCGCCGATGCGCTGCAAGGAAATGGAGGGACGCAATGTTGCCGACATGCGGCGCCGAACTGAAATTCGGGCGAACTGGGGTTCCGGGTGTTGAGGGCAGGGAACAGTGAGCAGGCCGTAGGGAACAGGAGACCGGCGCTCAGCCTTTGCGGCGGTAAAGAACCTGGAATTCGTAGCCGGGGTTGGCAGGGAAGATGCCGGCGACGTGGCGCAGGCGCTCGGCGAGAGCCGGAGCGGCCAGGAGCGGGTACTCTCGCTCGCGCAGGTCGTGGTAGTCGAAGTCGACGGCCAGCGAGAGCATGTAGATGGCGAGAGCATCGGAGAACGACGACTCGAAGTAACCGTTGCGGGCGCGTTCGTCAATGGTCGCCGGGCCGCCTTTTGGGGCTGGCTGAGGGTTCTGGGCCCGGCGGCGCGTCTCCCATGCGTCCTGGCTGGTTTCTCCGCGAACCTGGGCCTCGGCCTGCGACCAAACCAGCGTGGCGAAGCTCTCGGGAACGCCGGCTGCCTCAACAAAGTTGTGAGCCAGGTTGATAAAGAATTCAAAGGCGAGGCCGAAGCGGTCTTCAACAAGGCGCGTAGAGATGAAGACGGCCTGCGTATCGCCGAAGGCGGCGTTGCGATGGCAGACGGCGCGGTCGCCGAGTTCAACAGAATAGCCGGGCGCGACGAGGTTCTCGCCCGTGTCGGCAATGGCCAGGGGAACAAAGTAGTAGGCGCGTTGCTGGAGTGCGGCGGAGAGCGTTGCGGGCGCGGCGCCGACCAGCCGCTCCAGATCGGCGTCGGAGATGCGGGTTTCGCCCCAGGCCGCGTAGCGGATGCCGTTGGGCGCCTCCTGCACAGCAACCTGCGTGGCGACCTTCTCCGCATGCCATAGCTCGATTTGTGCGCCGCTAGCCATGAATTTGTATTCTAGACGAGAGAGGTCATGACATGGCTATCGAACCGGCGCAAAGCGGACGAAAGAGGAAGGTTTGGGGGTTCCCTCTGGAGGGATTCAGCCTGTTCCAGAGCCTGCTGCTGGCGGTTGCGGCGGCTTTTTTCACGTTTTTCGCCACCACGTGCCTGGCCATCTTTGTACTGCTGATTTGGAACCTTTTTGACCCGAACGCATTGCGCCACGCCGCGGACACGTACCGCTACGTTGGGTTGCCGGCGGGCGTGCTGGTGCTGGTGGTGGCGCTGCCGTACTTCCTTACGCTGTGGGTGCGGGCAAAGGTGCGGAAGTAGGCCCCGCGCACCCGCCAACCCCGCCAACTCTGGTGGCCCCGCTGACGCCACCGCGCTACCCTTGTCTTTGAGGGAGCTCTCCCATGCGCGCAGCCGTCTTCGACTCCACGCAAACCACCTCCGGCGCCTGGCTTTCCGTCCAGGATCTTCCGTGCCCCGAGCCGCATCACGGCGAAGTGCTCCTCAAAGTCATCGCCTGCGGCGTCTGCCGCACCGATCTCCACATCGTGGAGCGCGATCTCAAGCCCCTCCACCCGCGTATCATCCCCGGCCATCAAATCGTCGGCGAAGTGGTTGAAGGCGCTACCGCAAGCCTGCCCATCGGTACACGCGTCGGCGTCTCTTGGATCGGCGGCGTGGACGGCGATTGCTGGTTCTGCCGTCACGGCATGGAGAACCTTTGCGACCGCCCCGTCTTCACCGGCTACTCGGTCAATGGCGGTTACGCCCAATTCGCCGCCGTCCGCGCAGATTTCGCCAACCCCCTTCCTGCCGGACTCGATCCCATCCACGCCGCACCGCTGCTCTGCGCCGGAGTCATTGGCTTCCGCAGCCTGCGCGTCGCAGGCGTCGAGCGTGGCGACCGCGTTGGCCTTTATGGCTTCGGCAGCTCCGCCTCGCTCGCCATTCGCATTCTTCAATCCTGGGATTGCGAGGTCTATGTCGTCACCCGCGGCGAGTCGCACCGCAAGGCCGCCCGTTCGCTCGGCGCCACCTGGGTCGGCGACGACGACGCGAAGCCCCCCGTCGAGCTCGACCGAGCCATTACCTTCGCTCCCGCTGGCAAAGTCGTCGTCAGCGCGCTTTCCGCTCTGCGCAAGGGCGGCATCGTCGCCATCAACGCCATCCATCTCGACCAGATGCCCGCCTTCGACTACGACCGCCTGCTCTGGGGCGAGCGCCAGATCCGCAGTGTCGCCAATATGACGCGCCAGGATGCGCGCGACTTCCTCGCCCTCGCGCGCGACCTCGATTTCCGCCCCGGGGTCCAAACCTTCCCGCTCGACGACGCCAACCTCGCCCTTCAGGCCGTCAAACACGAAACCGGCGACGGCTCCGCCGTTATCGTCCTCTAGAACCTGTCATTAACTCCCGCGACCTGCGCAGGCCACGCAAAAGTTAATGACAGGCTCTAGAATCAAAAGAGCCCATGACAAACAGTGCCGAGAGCCGACAAAGATTGCGCAGCCGATTGCGGATTGCCCTCATTGCCATTGCGATTATTGTGCTTGTGCTCGTCGTGCCTCCGCTTGTCAGCGTAAGCCGTTACAAGGGCCAAATCACCAGCCTCATGTCACGATCGCTCGGCCGGCCGGTACACCTTTCCTCAGTGGAAGTGCGTCTTCTGCCCTGGCCCGGCTTCGTGCTCACCGATCTGAGCGTTGCCGAAGATCCCGCCTACGGCACCGAGCCGGTGCTCCACGCGAACAAAGTCACTGCTTCCATCCGGTTGCTTGCGCTGTGGCGCGGCCGCCTCGAGATCGGCAAAATCAGCGTGGACGAAGCCAGCCTCAACCTGGTTCGCGCCGCGCCCGGCCAATGGAACCTCGACTCGCTCTTCCGCACCGCCGCTGCGCAGACCGGGTCGGCATCCAGAGACGGCTCGCCATCCGGCGCCGGCCCACGCCGCGTGGCGCCGCTACCGTACCTTGAGGCCACAAACTCTCGCATCGACTTCAAGAACGGCATAGAAAAGCTGCCGTTCTCCATCGTCAACGCCGATCTCTCCGTTTGGCAAGAGAATCCCGGCGAATGGCGCATCCGCCTGCGCGGCCAGCCGGCCCGCACAGACGTGAGCCTCTACCAGGAAGACACCGGCGTGGTGCGCATGGAGGCCACCGTACGCGGCGCATCCGAACTGCATCGAATGCCAGTGCATCTCGATCTCGACTGGCGCCAGGCGCAGCTTGGCCAGCTCGCACGCCTGCTTACCGGTTCCGATCCCGGCTGGCGCGGCGACCTCACCGGCGAGTTGCACCTCGATGGCACCGCCGATGCGGCCCAGATCACTACACGCCTGCGCGCCGCCGGCGTTCACCGCGCCGAATTCACTCCCGCAGCGCCCCTCGACTTCGACGCCAACTGCAGCTTTGTCTACCACTACACGCAGCGCAGCCTGGAAAACCTGGACTGCAACTCGCCCCTTGGTGCTGGCCGCATCCGGCTCACCGGCGATAAACTCAGCGCGGACGCGCCACCGCACTTCTCCGTCGAGCTCGACCGCATCCCCGTGGCCGCCGGCCTCGATGCGCTGCGCACCCTCCGCAGCAGTATCGATCCTGGCATTGAGGCCGCCGGCGTTGTCAGCGGAAAGCTCGTCTACGCCGCAGGCACTCCCGCCCAGCCACAAATCTCCCGCGCCCCAACGTCTCCTCGTTCCTCTGCGCAAAGGGCGAGAACCCACCAAACTGGTGCCGCAACCGGCCCGCTCACTGGCACCC
>JAJXXG010000501.1 GCA_021781255.1 Acidobacteriota bacterium | reverse complement strand
AGCTCCACCGGGCCGTACTCCACCAGAATGTCGGACCGCTTGACCGGCAGTTGTGGCGCGAGTTCCGCCTCCACCGTCAGCCGCAGAATCGTGCCCGTGGCGGCATCGATCCCGATCTTCCCGCGATAGGGCGAAAGAGCATTCACCACCACCGCTATGCCCTTTGCGTTGTAGTTGCGATACGCAATGCGAAAATGCGACTCCTTCAGCGGAACCTTGTAGGCAAACACCGCCTCAGGGCCCGTCCGACCCTGCTCCCAGTGGCTCCAGTACAGGCTTCCGTGCACAGAGTCCATGAACACATTGGTCAGCAGCGGCCCAAACGTGCCCGAGACCGTAAGCACATCCTGGTCTTTCTTCGGGTTCGGATGCCGCCCCTTCTGCTCGGTGACCTCCTCGCGGCCACTCGAATACGTAACCCTGTCCGTGAAGATGTCTTTCACGTGCCAGGGCTGGCCACCCCAAACCACTGTGCCGTATGGGCCGCTCAGCTTCTCGGTGTCGTCGTATTGCGTGGTCGTGCGCGCAGCGTACAGGTTCGGCAGGCGGGTTCCCAGGCCGTTCAGATACTCCACAGCCCGCATCAGAATCTTCTTCTGATCCTCGATTCCCGGCGCCGGATTGGCCAGCACATCCACCCGCGGAGCATCGAGAAACGCCGAGGCATCCGCCAGCGCCACCAGTGCCTGCCGCGTCTTTCTGCCGTGCAGACTGGTCTTCCACGCATCCAGTCGCGCGCTGCTCATGCGCTCCGTCAGCGACATGCCCGACAGCTCCCGCGCCACGTCCGCATCGCGCCGGCCATAGTTCTCGCGCAGCACCTCTTCCAGTTGCGCAATCGTCACCGGCTTTACGTTGAACGCAGCCTCATGTTCTCGCGGCACATACTGCGGACGCGCCTGCCGCGGCGCCGCCTTGGTTGCAGGTGCCTGCTGCGGAACGGCCACACCTGGAGCACACAGCAGCAGGAGCACGAGCGCCAGCGGCCTGCCAATCAGGGTGCCCATCTTGCCAGCCTCTCTATCCAACCGCCTCACCCGCGTCCATCCTCCTCTCTACTCTTCAGCAGGCCGACAACCAGGATTCGCCCATCGTCTGCAGCCACTTCATTCCCTGGGAAACTCGCCTGTCTTGTTGCAGTTGAGTCTAATCCCTTCCTTGCGCAGGGGCATAATAGAGACTGTGGTTCGCTGAGTTTCCGGAGGTTGCGTTTCCCATGAGATATCGAACCGGTGGCGTTGTGCTGGTTGCCGCTCTTCTTGCCGTGGGAGCAAATCGTGTCATCGCGCAATCCTCCGCCACCCCGGCCGCCTCGGTCGCGGGCGATGCCGCTGCATGGAACCAGAGCCTGAGCGACTGGCGAACCGCGCGCGAGCGCGAACTGGACGCCCCCGACGGCTGGCTTACGCTCGTCGGACTGGAGTGGCTCAAGCCCGGCATCAACTCCTTCGGAGCCGCCGCCGACAATGCCATCCCCATTCACGCCCAGGCGCCCGCCCACATCGGCATGATCACCGTCAGCGGAGCCACAGTGCAGCTATTGGCTCCAGCAGGTGGATTCCCTCCCGACTTGAAAACCAACGGCGCCCCGGCCCGCGAGGGCACGCTCTCCGTCAGCAACACCCAGCCCACCGCCATCACCTGGCATGGGCTCTCCATGGTGGTTCTCGAGCGCGGCAACCGTTACGCGCTGCGCATCAAAGACGCCGACTCGCCCACCCGCACCGGCTTTCACGGGCTCCACTGGTACGCGCCTGACCCCACCTACGTCGTCACCGCGCGCTGGATCCCCTACAATCCTCCGCAAGTCGAGGCCATCCCCACCGCTATTGGAACCACGCTCAACATGACGTCCCCCGGCGTGGCCGAATTCCTGCTCAAGGGCAAGGTCTACCTGCTGGAGCCAGTCCTGGAAGGCGGCGCAAACAACTCGCTCTTCTTCATCCTGCGCGACGAAACCAGCCAGACCACCACCTACGGCGGCGGGCGGTTTCTCACCACGGGCCTGCCCAGCGCCGGACTCACACAGCCCGGCTCGCTCACCCTCGACTTCAACCGGCTCTACAATCCGCCCTGCGCCTACACGCCCTACGCCACCTGTCCCCTGCCGCCGGAGAAGAATCGTCTCCCCGTCGACATTCAGGCCGGCGAACAGCGCTACACGCCCTGAGGCAAAGCAACACAGAAAAAGCCCCGGCGCATGCTGCACGCCAGGGCTATCCCGTACTTCTTCACGCGCCGTCTAGGCGTGCCCCATCACCACCGTGTGCGGACTCATCGGAATTGGGTGCGCCTGGATCTTCCCGAATCCCGCCTCGTTGTACATCGCCGTCAGGTCGCTCAGCGTGTAGGCATCGCCCGCCACGGTCGAGGTCAGCATCGTCATGCTGAAGGCCGCCGGCATGGGCGGCGACACGCGATCTTCGTTCGGCACAAACTCCAGCGTGGCGGCGCGTCCGCCCGGACGCAGCGCCTTGTGCACCTTTTGCAGCAGTCCCACGCACGTCGGCTTGTCAAAGTGGTGCAGAAAGTTCGTCAGCAACACCGCGTCGTACGGCCCGCCAAAATCCACATCAAAGGCGCTGCCCGGCAGCATGTTGTAGCGCTCGTGCACGCCTGCCTTGCGCGCATTGTCCAAGGCAACGCGCAGCACCGGCGCCCAGTCCAGGCCCGTCACATGCGCCTCGGGGTTCTGCCGCGCAATCTCAATGCCGAACAGCCCATGGCCCGCCGCAATATCCAGCACGCGCATCGGCCCGCTGTGGCCTTCCAGCACCACCGCGCCCAGCGGCCCGGTCATGGGAGCCATCATCGGAGCCATGGTCTCGGCAAACTGCACCCAGACAGGGTTCTCCGGCTCCACGGTGCCATCGCCCGGCATCGTCGTGCGACCCGCGCGCACAATCTCGGCCAGGTGGTCATAGGGCTCGCGCATCACCGGATTGGCCAGAAAGTGCGCAATCGACGCCATTGACGAAGGCGATCGCGGGTCAAGAAACGCGGCGCTCGTCGGCGTATGCCGATATCGCCCGTCTTCCTTGGCCAGCACCCCATTGATCACCAGAAAATCGCACAGAATGCGAATGCCGCGCTCCGACGCCGCGCACTGTCGCGCAACGGAGGCCACGTCGCCGGGCCCTTCGCCAACCGCACGAAAAATATCCAGCTCAATTGCCGCCTTCAGAGCCGCTGTGCGCTGGTGCGCCTGCAACATTTCGAATACCAGCCCAGGGGTCAACGGCCCCTCGGCAGGATTGCCTGCATGCATGGGTAACCTCCACTTTCAGTTCCTTGCAGATGGGGAAGTCGATTGGCTGGGGAAGCCTGTCGCTGTTCTTGCCAGGTTTGCCGAGTGTATCACCGGATCCTATTGCCTGCGGTGAATTCCACGCACCCGCATCCCCGGTGTTGCAGATCACCCGCTCCGTGTCACGGCAGATTCCCCGCGCACGGGTCACTATCGTCTGCCCCAAAGTAGCCCTATAATGGTCCCCTTCGGAGGCACCATGAACCAGATCTTCGGCAATCGTTCCTTGGTTCGCATCGCTCTTGCATGGGCATTGATCGCGGTTCTCCCCCTGTGCCAGGCCCAGTCCCCCAACACACTCAGCAAGCACGCCCGCAAAGTGCAAAAGACACTTTCCCACTATCCCGCCGGCACCCATCTGCATCTGGTTCTGCGCGACCAAACCGAACGGTTCGGTACCCTGGGCACGCTGTCGCCCACGTCCTTCCAGTTCACCGATCAGGACAACAACGCGGTCGAACCCATCCCGTACGATTCGGTGACCTCGGCTCGCAAGGGAGAAGTAACCATCGGCGAAAAGGGCGTCTTCCAGCGTCGCCCGCGGCATCTGCTTCCGCTGCTGTTGATTGGCGGAGCCGCAGCAGCCGGAGTGTCGCTGCTGGCTACATCCAAGTTCTAGGGCCATTCTCCAGCCCCGCCGCTCCCGCTCTTCCGGGTGCGCGTACGTCCTTGCGTGCCGGCCGCCGCTTCGGGATGGTTTCCTGCGGCTGATACATTAAAAGATGGGTACATTCAGCTTATTTGCCCTGCCCATGCAAGGCCCGCACTGCGCGTAGCCAGGAAAGAGTCATGTTCCACACCACTGAAGACATTCGTATTAAATGGACTAAAGTCGTTCTTCCCCCGGTATTCCTTGAGGAAGAGCTCCCGATTACCGAGGCCGCTTCCGCCACCATCTTCAACTCCCGCCAGGAGATCACCCAGATCCTCGATGGCAGCGACTCCCGGCTTCTGGTCCTCGTCGGCCCCTGCTCCATTCATGACCCCAGGGCCGCTCGCGAATACGCCTCCCTGCTCAAGGGGGCAATCGCCGAGTTCTCCAGCGACCTGCGCATCGTCATGCGCGTCTACTTTGAGAAGCCCCGCACCACCATCGGCTGGAAGGGGCTCATCAACGACCCGTATCTCGACGGCTCCTACAAAATCAACGACGGCCTGCGCCTTGCCCGTCATCTGCTGCTGGACCTGGCCGAGATGGGCGTGCCCACCGGCACTGAATTCCTCGACATGATCTCGCCGCAGTACATCGCCGGCCTGGTCAGTTGGGGAGCCATCGGCGCCCGTACCACAGAGAGCCAGGTGCATCGCCAGCTCGTCAGCGGCGTCTCCTGCCCGGTTGGCTTCAAGAACGCCACCTCCGGCGATGTCCAGGTGGCCATTGACGCCATCCTCTCCGCCGCCAACTCCCACACCTTCCTGGGACACACCAAGCACGGCCAGTCCGCCATCTTCGTCACCAGCGGCAACCCCGACTGCCACATCATCCTGCGCGGCGGCCGCAAGCTGGTGAATTACAACGCTGAGGCCGTGGCGCACACCACGGAGCAGATGGAGAGAGCCGGCGTCGCGCCGCGCATCATGATCGACTTCAGCCACGCCAACAGCAACAAGGACTACACGCGCCAGCCTCAGGTCTGCCACGATGTCTCCGGACAGATCGCCGCCGGAAACCGCAACATCATCGGTGTGATGATCGAGAGCAACCTGGTGGCCGGCGCCCAGAAGCTGACCCCCGGCAAGCCGCTCGTCTACGGCCAGAGCATCACAGACGCCTGCATCGACTGGGCCGAGACCCACAAACTCCTGGCAGAGCTCGCCGCCGCCGTCCGCTCACGGCGCACTGCCCAGTAGCCGCCCCCGGCGCAAGCGCGCTCAGAGACTCGAATGCCCGCAGGCTCCATCCGGAGCTTGCGGGCATTCGTTTGTTGCAGGCAAAGAGAAATGCGATTGTTCCGCCTCTCAGGCAGCATCCCGCTCAGGATGCATGGCCCTGTCCGGCTCCCTTGGCGGCGCTCTCCCGATACATCCGGGCAATCACCCGATGAGCCGCGCGGTCGGAAGGATCAGTATCCGCGTCGAAATAGATGGGCATGCCATTCTCATCCCGGTAGCGGGAAAGGAACTGCGGCCGCGGTTTCTCCTTCACGGCGGCTCTCGCGCCACGGCGGAAGTCCGCGCCGAGCAGGATCAGCAGCGTCAGCGTTACCAGCAGAAAGCAGATCAGGGAAAGATGATCTGCCAAAACCGACCACGGAATACCGGCGATGGCTTCGTTCATGACGATTGACCTCTAAGCGCGATCCCCCTCCATCGGGCGATCCGAACCTTTCTACTTCGCCGTTGCTCCGGTTGAGCTGAGGAAGAGAGCGGAGTACGGCGATTTCGCTTTTCTCGGCAGATTCTGGTTACGAAAGCGTATTGCCGAATGTAGGACGATTGGGCTCGCAGGGCAATGCAGCTTTCGTGTTATGGCAAAAACCGGGAAATGTCACCGCCCTGCGCCTGCGACTTGCGCGGACACGACCGCACAGGAGCGGCAATGCGAGACAATCAGCAGCATGGGGGGGAGATGTACAGCTCCCGGTTTTTACCCGAGTGGTTCAAAACTGTAGCAGGATTCCCGTCGGAAGTCGCACATTCCGCACGCGACTTGCCATCACGGGAGTACCCGTCACCCGCCACCTCGGTAACAATCTCCAGGCACCCCCATGCCTGCATTTCCGCAGGACCCTGCCGGCGTACCGTACACCGTCAAGGGATGTCCAAGGCCTCCCGGCAGGCCCGGAGCGCCAACCTTCCGGTCGGCTGATTGCATACAGCCAGGAGATTCAGCGCATGCCATGTCTCTGATATTTCAATATTTGCTATTCCACGCGCGAGGAAGGGCTTCTTTTTTTGACAACCTCAATGCCCTGCGCATCCCCCCTTCCGCATTTCGCACTCGCTCGACTATACTGTGGCTGATTTCGCGGTTCCCCAAACATCGGCTCAGTACGCGCCAAAACCAAAAAAGAATATCCAGCTAGCCGACAAACAACTTTCGCACGCTTTCCCAGGCCGGAAACGCAATCTATTTTGCCGCTTCAGTTGAGCCACTGTAACGTACGGTGGCCCAGGGAACCGTTTTCTTTCGCTTGTAAGTTCAAGGAGGAATGCATGTCAGGCCATCAGCCACCTCAAAACGAGCTGCCGGAGGCTCAGCCCAAAGCGCCAGCCCCTGCCGGCATCACACGTCGCGGATTTCTGAAGGGCGCAGGCGTCACCGCTGCCGGAACAGCACTCCTTGAGGGCGTTCAGGTATTCCAGCGCGAAGCCAGCGCCGCCACCCCCAGCAACGTAAAGGAGTACGGCCCGGATCAGTTCCCGGTTACGCTGCACGTCAATGGCAGGGAGCACGCGCTGCACATTGAACCCCGCACCACGCTGGCTGAGGCGCTGCGTATCCAGCTGAACATGACGGGGACCAAGATCAGCTGCGACCGCGGCGTCTGCTCCAGCTGCACCGTCTGGCTCGATAAGATGCCCGTTAACAGCTGCATGACGCTGGCCCTCGACGCCGTCGGCCGCCAGATCACCACCATTGAAGGCGTCTCTGCCGACGAGCATCTGCACCCGCTGCAGGCGGCCTTTGTCCGTCACGACGCCATGCAGTGCGGCTTCTGCACGCCCGGTATGGTCATGAGCTGCGCCTCCCTGCTGGAACGGAATCCGAAACCCTCTGAGGCGGACGTCCGCGCCGCCGTATCCGGCAATCTGTGCCGCTGTGGCACCTATCCCAAAGTCTTTGCGGCCACGCTCGACGCGGCCAGCCAGATCGCTCGCAAGGCATAGGAGAGAATCCCATGGCAACTCATACCTCGCACTCGCTTCCGGATGCCCTGCTCGCCGCCGCCGATGTCACCGAAGGCGCCACCCGGACGGTCAGCGTACCGGTCGGCGTTCCCGGCTATACGCTCCACGAAGAGCAGCGCACGGTTCCCGCGTCAGAGCCTCCCGTTCTGCCCGTCAACAAGGATCTGCAATTCATCGGCAAGTCGCACGAGCGCTGGGACGGCCCCGCCAAGGTGACCGGCCGCGCCCGTTACACCGCGGATGTCCAGTTGCCCGGCATGCTGTACGGCCGGTTCGTCAACGCCACCGTGCCCCACGCGCGCGTCCTCTCGATCGATACCTCCGAGGCGGAAAAGCTCCCCGGCGTCAAGGGCGTGCATATTATTGGAACGCTGCTGGGCTCGGCCGTGCTGCGCGACCCCTCGCTGGAGCAGGCCAAGTATCCCGTCGTTCGCTATGCCGGGCAGCCCATAGCAGCCGTGGCCGCCGCCACACCGCAGGCCGCCGAAGAGGCAGCCGCCAAGGTCAAGGTGAAGTACGAGGTAATGCCCTTCGTGGTCGATGCCGATCTGGCTCGCACCCCCAGCTCTCCACTGGTCTTCCCCGGCGCCGCCGATCAGGCCGGAACCGCGGGCGGCGGTGGAAGCGCCAGCGGCATTCCGCAGACAGGCAACGTGCACGGACCCGCGGTGCGCAAGCATGGCGACGTGGAGCAGGGCTTCAAGGAAGCCGATGTGGTCGTCGATGCGCGCTACACCACGCAGGTGCAGACGCATTCAGCGCTGGAGACCCACGGCGTGGTCGCCGACTGGAAGTCCGACATGCTCACCGTCTACGCCTCCACGCAGGGCACGGCCAGCGTGCGCGAAGAGCTTGCGGCCTTCTTCCGCATTCCCAAATCGCAGGTCCGCGTCATCACGGAGTTCATGGGCGGCGGCTTTGGCGCCAAGTTCGGAGCCGGTAACCCGGGCGTCGTCGCAGCCGAGCTCTCGCGCAAGACCGGCGCTCCGGTTCGCCTGATGCTCGACCGCGAAGAGGAGCACCGCTCGGTGGGCAATCGCCCCAGCTCCGATCAGCGTCTCCGCATCGGCGCCAAGAAGGACGGCACCATCACCGCCATCCAGCTCATCAGCTACGGAACCGCCGGCTGCGGCACGGGCGCCGGCTGCGCCGGTCCAGCCACCAACCTGTACAAGTGGGCTAACCTGCACACGGAAGAGAACGACGTCTTCATTAACGCCGGTCCGGCCGCCGCATTCCGCGCCCCGGGTCATCCGCAGGGCGCCTTTGCGCTGGAGCAGTCCATCGA
>JAJXXG010001042.1 GCA_021781255.1 Acidobacteriota bacterium | reverse complement strand
CTTTCCAATCTGCGGATGCGCCGATCGTTGAAGTCATCATCTGAATGCAGCACCGTGACGATCACCGGCTTCCGCGTGAAGCGCATCGCCAATCGCGTGTATACGCTCGGCAGAACTGAATGCGCGAACACAATGTCCGGCGCTATGGCCTTCACTGAGCGGTGCAGCCATCCTGCCCTCCGCAAGCCGTCCAGTGCGGAATCTGGAATCAGCATCCGGCACCCCTGCTGCTCAAGCTTCTGCATCTCTCCGGCAAAGCTCTGCTGCGCGGGCCTGAGGGCGGCTATTGAAACACGATGCCCCGATTGCATCTGATGCTGCGCGAGATCGCGGACCAGGATCTCCGCTCCGGAGTAGCGCGGTTCAAGAACAACGTGCATGATTGAAATTTCCCGCATCAGCCCTCTTGTATCTGTTGTGCACGCGCGGCTGGCGGCCAGGCCTGGCATTGTGCAATGTCGTTCATGCGGCCGCTTAGTATGCGCGGCAGAATCCATGCAGGCAACAGCGCGCTGGCCAGAAGATACGCCGCCGCCATTCCCGATGCAGCCATGTGAGGAACCAGGACAAGGCCGAGCACGAGCATGCTGAGGTTCTCAATCAGCACAAACCCGGCGACAGTCCACACGCGGTCCAGTCCCATCAGCACGACGTAGTGGTAGTGGGTCCAGAGATTGAACAAAATATAGATGCCGATGATGATTACGGCCTGCCGGCTCCCGGCGATGTTGACGCGCAACACATGCTCGATGGTCCACGAGCCGAGAGTGACCGTAAGCAATGCTAGCGCGCCTGCAATGGACATGACGATGCGCTTGATTTTGGCGGCTGCGCGGTGAACCCAGCCGGAGTCGTGCCGCGCGACAGCATCAGTGAAGGCGGGCCACAAGGGCTGCGTGAAGATGCCTACGGCTGAACTGACCAGATTCGCCACGCGGAAAATGACGCCGAAAATAACCGTTGCATGGGGCGTGGTGAGATGGGCCATCAGATACATGCCGCCGTGCTGCTCCAGAACGCCCGTGGCCTGGATGATCCAGAACGCAACGCCGGCGTGCATCATGAGGCCAAGATTGCGGCGGTTCATGTGCATGAAGCCGCGCAGCAGATATGGGCGCTTGCCCAGCAGCACAATCAGATTGACGAAGCGGCTTAGAATTGCGCCGCCATACAAAACCAGCATCACCTGCACGATCGTCGGCTGATGATACCGGCAGAGAACGATAAGCGCGACGGTGCTGATGACGTTGGCAATACACATTCCCAGGTTCGTCGCCACCTGCTCCTGATAGCCAGCCAACGCCGAATCAACGACGCCCAGCGCCAGCAGGAGAACCATCACCAGCACCACGGCATCCGCGGTGTAAATGATCAATGCCTGATCGGCGGCGTAGCTTGCTCCAAACAGAGTGGCAGCCGGCACAAGCCTCACCACCAGCTCGCAAATCACTCCGCCAAGCAGAGCGGCAGCCGTGACGAACACAAAGGCCGATGCCAGAGCGCCGCCTTCTTCGCTGCCATCTCCGTGCGCGTGCGCCCTGGCAATGGACTGCGTAAGCCCCGGGCCCGCGCCGAACTGCAGCAGAGTGATGGTGGCCAGCGCTGCCGTCAGCAGCAGATAGAGCGCAAACCGGTGCGTGCCCAGCGCGTGATAGACAAGCGGGATGGCCAGCCCCTGCAGGCCCACGGCGGTCACTTTGCTCAGGCCGCTGCTGAGCACCGCGAGGCGCAACAGTTTGCTGCGCCGCGCGCTGTGACTGCCGTCTCCATTGCCGCGCAGGTTGCGGAGTAGCCCTTTCACGCTCAACACACTCTCCCGATTGAACGACGCGTTTCGACAACGCCCCTATTTGCCTGCATGGGCTTCGCCTCAGGAAGCTCCGCGCTGCGCTTGAGGCTGCATTGTGCGCATTCCCACGACGCGCGCGGGCGTGCCTACACAGCGCATGCCCGGTGGCACGTCGCGGAAAACCGAGCTGCGGGCACCGATGACCGCGCCGTATCCGATGCGCACGCCAGGAGCAACAAAGACATCCGCGGCCAGCCACGCCTCCGATTCAATGACAACCTTGCGGGCGAAGATATCGAAGGTCGGGCGCGTATAGTCATGCGAGCCGGTGCAGATGTAGGAACGCTGCGAGATGACGACGCAATCGCCAATCTCGATTTCACCGAGCGTGTACAGCTCAACGCCGTCGCCGATCATGCAGTAGTCGCCAACCGTGAGCTTCCATGGGTATGTCACGCGCACGCCTGGGCGGATGACAGCGCTCTTACCGATGCTGGCGCCAAACAGCCGCAGCAGCCAGCGTCTCCATCCGTACATCACCTGCGGCGACAGCGCGAAGAGAGTTGCCTGCACGCACCACCAAAGCTGCACCCATGCAGCGGAGCGGCCGCGAAATCCCGGCGGGATTTTGAATTGGTCGAGCTGCTGATACTTGCGATTGGGAGCCACAGCCATGCGATCAACCTTTTGGGTCCGTCCTGATCTTCAGGCCGACATATTCAAGAGACAGCGTACTTCAAACGCTTACTCCAGCGCCGGGCCAATCACCCGGAGCAGGTCGCGCGTAGCGGCCTCGATGTCAAAATAGCGCAGAAATGCGCTTCGTGCGGCACCGCCCATCTGCTCGCGCCTGCCCTGGCTGAGAGAACAGAATTGCGTGATGAGCCGCCGCGTTCCCGCCAGGTCGTCGGGCTCAGCCATGCCCGCCTTTGCGGATTGAATCTCGCGCCAGATATTGACCTTGTCACTGACAAGAACCGGAGTGGAGCAGGCCATTGCCTCGGCAACAACGATGCCGAAGTTCTCCTGATGCGAGGGCAGAATCAGAGCTTGAGCAGACCGCAGCGCGCCCCACTTCACCTCGCCCCTCAACATCCCGGTCCAATGGATACGATCACTCACCTTCAGTTTCTTCGCAAGCTGCTTGAGTTCATTCGCCCATCCCACCTGATCTGGACCTGCCATCACAAGATTGAGCGTTGTTGTGCGAGCGGCAGTTTCCGCAAAGGCCTGAATGACGAGATCGCAGCCTTTTTTGGGATGAATGCGGCCCATGAACAGCAGGAAGGGCCTGCCCTGCAGGGCCGGCACGGCAGACTCAAAGGCTGCCCTTTCGACGCGCGCGTCGCCCTTCGCATCGGCAGTTCCGAAGGCAACGGTCTCTTCGTTGTAGGCATATCCCCAAAAGCTGTTGCGGCTGCGCGCTCTTTCTTCCTCGCAGGTAAAAAGAACAGCCTTGGCGTCCCGCAGCACGCGGCCAATGGCGAGCAACCAATAGATCTGCTTGGCGATGTGCTTGAGCGGGTACTTCTCGCGAAACCAGGGATCCATCATGCCGTGCGCAAAAACAAAATAGGGCGTGCCGGACTTGCGAAGAGCGCGCCATGCGCCAAAGGCCGAGTAGTCCCAGAGGCCGTGCAGAATTACCACATCAAAGCGCGCGGAATTTTTCTTGACCCATGCGGTCAGCCGCGGCGTATATGTGTAGCGAAGCACTCCAGGGCCTACGCCTGTTGCTTTAAACGGCATCGATTCATGCGCCATATCTTCGGGCAAGTCCAGGCTGACGACCTCAACGTGATGGCCGCGGCGCGTAAGCACCTCAGAGATGCGCAGCAGCGCTTCAATCGGTCCGCCGGACTCCGGCTTCACAGTCTGAATGACATGCAGCAGCCGGATGTGTTCCTGCCCGCGGGGAGCACGGCCCTGCACCGCATCGAGAAAGATGCGGTCAAATGCGAATTCGGACTGCTTTGCGACGCGCTCGAATTGCGCCAGAACGCATGCAGAGCGCCGGCTGAACAACTGCGGAACGGCGAGCCACCCTTCGATCTGCTGCACTGCCGCGGAAACGAACGATGCTTCCCTCGGAATGGCAGCAGATTGGCATTCGCTCATGGAAAGCATCTCGCCAATGCATCCGCGCTCCCGCGCAATCACCGGAATGCCGGAAGATATCGCCTCCCAGATCACCAGCGGCTCAGCTTCATGGCGATAGCTTGTCGGGAACAGCAGCACGTCCAGCGAGTCCAGAAATGAGTCCTTCTCGCTGCCGTAAACCGGTCCTATATAGTCAATCCCCGCACTTCGGCTGCGTGCCTCCTGGACCGCGCTCATAATATGCGCATCGTTGCACGGACCGGCGATGGAGAACTGCAAATCAGGATGGCGCTCGGCCAGCTGCGCGGCGACGCGCAGGAACTCAAAGATACCCTTCTCCCGCGTGAGTGCGCTGAAATATCCAATGCGCCGCACAGCCGTACGGACTTTGGGGGCAGAGCGAACGGACTGAAGACATGCATTGGAGATTACCTCAACGTTGCGCACTGTCTTGTAGCTCTCCTGCAGTTTCCTCTTCATCAGGCCGCACAGCATGATATGCGTCGCGGACTTTCCCGCGACAAGAAAGCAGAGCCTGGTCAGCAGCGATGTACGGTCAAGGTAAGCAAAGCTATGGTGATGAATATGAATTCTGGCGTGTCCAATCCGCCCGATTGCAAGAAAAATCAGATCGACTGCCTGCCGTGCTCCGCCTGACAGCGCCAAATAAAGCTGTGCCCCGCATCGCACCGCCGACAGTGCTTGCGCGATCTGCGACAAGCGGGTCTTCAGACACGGCCAATAGCCCTTGCGGTCTCTGATGGGCTTCAGATCAATCCGATCAACCCGGAGGCCGCGTGCTTCCAGCAGGGCCGCAACATCTGTTGTGGCCTGGGAAAATCCGTGAACAGGCGGAGGGAATTGCCCGACCACAACAAAATCGCACGCTGTCCGTGCGCCAGTTTCAGGCGCCGTGCGCTCGCGCGGATTTTGCAGGGTGGTCGTCATCAAGAGTTCGCGGCTCTGGGTTTGATTGCGCTGTGCTGGGAATTTCTGCCGGCTGCTGCGGTGCACCCGCAATGCACCTCATGCAAAGTGCTGCGCCACCGCCGCGTAAACACGCCGGATGCCCTCTTCGAGCGAGGTCTTTGCGTGCCATCCGAGCGCATGGATGCGCGACACATCGAGCAGCTTGCGCGGCGTTCCATCTGGGTGTGAGGCATCGAAGTGAAGTTGCCCCGTGAAGCCGACGACACGACAGACCATTTCAGCCAGCTCGCGGATTGTCAGATCGTCTCCTGTGCCGATGTTAATCAGCGGCGGTTCGCTGTCATTCAGCAGCGTTGTAAACGTGGCCTCGGGAAGATTCATGAGGAAGATGCAGGCCTCGGCGAGGTCGTCGCTATAGAGCAGCTCCCTTCGCGGCGAGCCGGTTCCCCACACTTCCATGGCGGCGGCGCCATTTGTTTTTGCCGTTGCCGCTTTGCGAATCAGCGCCGGAAGCACGTGTGAGTTGTTCAGGTCGAAATTGTCGGCGAGCCCATAGAGATTGGTCGGCATAGCCGCCAGAAACTTCGTTCCGTACTGACGGTTGTAGCTCCAGCACATTTCAATGCCGGCAATCTTGGCCAGGGCATAAGGGCGGTTCGTCGGCTCAAGCGGGCCGGTCAGGAGATATTCCTCCTTGATGGGCTGAGGCGCAAGCCTGGGATAAATGCAGCTGGACCCGAGAAAGAGCAACCGCTTGACGCCGCTGCGATGACCTGCATCGATGACGTTGGTTTGAATTTCAAGATTGTCGCGAATGAAGTCCGCGGGGTATGTGTTGTTGGCCAGGATGCCGCCGACTTTGGCTGCGGCAAGAAAGACAAACTCCGGCTGCTCGTGCTGGAAAAAGGCTCGCACGGCCGCGCGGTCTCCCAGATCAAGTTCAGCATGCGTGCGCAGCAGCAGACTGGAATACCCGATGCGCTCAAGGCCGCGACAGATGGCCGAGCCTACCAGGCCCCGATGTCCGGCAACAAAGATGCGACTGTTCTTCTCCATTGCTTCACGGCCCTCTTGAAATCAGTTCTCGTGATAGTTGAAGACCGAGTAGCCATGCTTTCTGACCAGCGCGTCCTTCTCCGCCGTTTTCAAATCTTCTTCTGCCATCTCTTTCACCAGCTCGCGGAAGGTGGTGCGCGGCTGCCATCCGAGTTCGCGCTTGGCCTTGCCGGCGTCACCGAGCAGCGTCTCCACTTCCGTGGGGCGATAGTAGCGCGGGTCAACGGCGACAATTATATTGCCATCCTTGTCGAGTCCCTTTTCATCGGCGCCCGCTCCCTGCCAGGTGATTTGCATGCCTAGAAAGCCGGCGGCGACGTCAACGAATTCGCGCACGCTGTGCTGCTCGCCGGTCGCGATGACGTAGTCTCTCGGTTGGTCCTGCTGAAGCATCAGCCACTGCATCTCCACATAGTCGCGCGCGTGGCCCCAGTCGCGCAGAGCATCGAGATTGCCGAGGTAGAGGCGGTTCTGCAGCCCGGCCTTGATGCGGCTGAGCGCGCGCGTGATCTTGCGGGTGACAAAGGTTTCGCCCCGCTGCGGCGACTCGTGATTGAAGAGAATTCCGTTGCACGCGTACATGCCGTAGGCCTCGCGGTAATTCACCGTGATCCAGTAGGCATAGAGCTTGGCGATGGCGTAGGGAGAGCGCGGATAGAAAGGCGTTGTCTCCTTCTGCGGAATCTCCTGCACGAGGCCGTAGAGCTCAGATGTGGATGCCTGATAAAAGCGTGTCGTTTTTTCGAGGCCCGCAATGCGGATTGCCTCAAGCAGGCGCAACGTGCCGAGCGCATCGGAGTTGGCCGTGTACTCCGGCTCCTCGAACGATACCTTCACGTGGCTTTGCGCCGCGAGATTGTAGATTTCGTCCGGCATCACCTCGCGCACGACGCGGATCAGGCTGCTTCCATCTGTGAGATCGCCGTAGTGGAGCATGAAGTGCCGGGCTTCCTGGTGCGGGTCCTCGTAAAGATGATCGATGCGATCCGTATTGAACAGCGAGGTGGGCCTCTTGATGCCATGCACCTCATATCCCTTGGTCAACAGGAGTTCAGCCAGATAGGCGCCATCCTGCCCCGTAACGCCTGTAATGAGAGCTCGCTTCATTTTGTATGCTCCTTGGTCCTGTGGGCTGGTCGTGCTTGGATGAAATCGTATGAGTTGCAAATCATAGGTTCAGGTTGCTGTTGCAGGCCACGCGGCGCGTCAGGCGATTTTCATTGTGCGACTTTTCTCTTGCGCCGCGAGTCGCAGGAGTTCCACGAGAGAACGCGCGGAGGCGCTCCAGTTCAGGCGATTCTCGAACTCGTTGTACGCATGGCTCGCGAATGCGGCGTATGCGTCCAGAATCGTCTTTGCCCGCTCAGCCCAGAGCGCGGCGTCGCTTTCCAGGGGAAGACGAAACCCGCTCTTGCCTTCCTGCACCGTCTCAGCCAACCCGCCCGAAGCCGTGACCAGCGCAGGCAGCCCAAAAGCGGCAGCCTCGGCGACAACAATGCCGAACGGCTCCGCGCGCGAGGGAAGGATGAGGATGTCCGATGTGCGATACAAGTCAACCAGGCGCTTGTAGCCTTGCGGCTCGCTCTTGCTGATGTGGCCCAGCACTTCAACAAAAGGCGGCAACGGGCCTGGAGGATTGCAGCCAACCAGACGCAGTGTGGTTGCGATGCCTGCCTCATTGAGTTTGCGCGCGGTTTCGACTGCGATGGCGCCGCCTTTGCGGACCCAGTTCCTGCCCACAAACAGCAGAGTGCAACTTTGCGGCCTTGCTTCGCGGCGCTCGCGAATCCACCTCTCCACGTCCTGCCGCGTGTGCTGGATGAGCAGATTGGGACCGAAGGGCAGCACCTTCACGCGCTCGCGGTCGGCGAACATCTTTGCGCCATCCGCGGCCCAGTGCGACGCATAGCAGGCATAATCAGCGCGCCGCAGCGCTGCCTCTTCCTGGCGACGGCCCGAAGCTTGCGTGCGCGACGAAAGGTTCTGCGTATAGTAGCCGTCCATTGTGTGAAAGTTTGCATCCGTCCAGAAGACCGCCGGAATGGATGGTGCCAGCCGCGCGACGGGAATCGACGACGTGGAAAAGATTACGTCCAGTTCTTTTCTGCGAACCACGGGTTCAATCTGCGCAGCGAAACAGCGAAGACTCAGTCCCTCCCGCCTCCATTCAAATGTCTTTTTCGTCAGGCCGGACCACAGCTTGAAAGGAAGATAGAGCCACCTGCATGACCGCCGCAGAGGGCTGATCACTTCGACATCCACGCCCGGCGAGCTGCGCAGCGCGCGCAGCATGTTCAGCGGTGTGCCAGACCAACTGGCCTCCGACGATGCATCTTCGATGGACACGAAGCCTACGCGCAGTCTCTTTTCCATTTGCTCTTCGAGCATTCCTCATATCAGGCCGATGCCGTTTATCTCCGCTGATCCCGGGCCCTCGCGCTACTTAGCGCGTCAAGGGCACAGGCGTCACGGGTTCGGGCTGCAGAGGAAGCCCTGGCCTGCCCACGCTGAGATAAGTGAATCCGTGCTGCTGCATCACAGCGGGGTCGAACAGATTGCGGCCGTCAATCAC
>JAJXXG010001077.1 GCA_021781255.1 Acidobacteriota bacterium | reverse complement strand
CGAAGTAAAAAGAGCTTGCATCGTGCGCCGAATGCAAGCTCTTAATGGGTAGCTTAGTTTGATTGATCTATGCGTTATGCTACGGCCTGTCGAAACGGCAGAACTTTCCCACCACGTTGCGTCTGCTCTAAGAAGTCTGCCCATGCTTGCATCATTGCAGAACGAGGTTCCAAATATAGAGCATGATTGTATGCAGCACTCACAGCGTTGCGCGGAGCATGGGCAAGTTGCAATTCAATGTGTTCATGGTTGAACCCTCGCTCATGCAGGATGGTTGACGCTAGACCACGAAAACCATGACCCGTCTGCCGCCCTTTGTATCCCATGCGAGCTAGGGCAAACAGGATTGTATTGTTGCTCATGGTTCGCTTGGAATCTCGCTCATGTGGGAAAATGAATTCACTGTTGCCTGTAATCGTTTTGAGCAGTTCTAAGACTTCAATGGCTTGCCGTGAGAGTGGAACAATGTGAGGCGTGTTCATTTTCATACGCTCGGCGGGAATATCCCACCGTGTATTTTCAAGGTCAAACTCTGTCCATTTCGCTTCGATAAGCTCGCTTGTGCGCACAAACGTAAGGCTCATCAATTTCATGGCAAGGCGTGTTACTTGTGTTCCCTTGTAGACTTCGATTGCGCGTAGCAGGGCAGGCAATTCTGCAACGTCAACGCGAGCAAGATTTATTTTCTTCGTAGGCTTCAACACGTCCGAAGGCTTGAATTCAGCGACCGGATTACGTTTCGCCAGACCGTGCGCTATTGCGTAACGAAAAATCTGCCCTGTAGTTTGCAATGCTCGCTTCGCTAAATCGGTCACTTCTCTGGACTCAATAGCTTTAACCATCGCTACAAGTTCAGGAGGTTCAATCTTGGCAATTGGCCGCGAGCCTATATGAGGGAATACGTTGGCTTTTAGGCGTCGCTCCGTAGCATCAATATGCTGCGAGCTTTTGTCAACGCGCCAGTGTTCTAGCCATTGATTAGCAATTGATTCAAATGAGCTTTCCTTATCAGCTTTGGCCGCAAGTTTATCAGCCTTGCGTTGCGTCATCGGATCGTCGCCCGCTGCAAGCTGCCTGCGTGCGGCTGCGTGGTGCTCTCTGGCGACTGCTAGAGACACTTCAGGGTATTTGCCAAGCGCCATGAGTTTCTGAGCGCCATTGAAGCGATATTTCCAGCGCCACAGTTTGCCGCCCGAAGGCGTGACAAACAGAAACAATCCTTTGCCGTCAGGCATTCGATAAGAGATGTTCGTTGCCTTAGCATTTTTCACTTTAGTGTCTGTTAGTAGCATGATCCCCCTCGATTGGTGCTTACCTAAAATACCACCATTTTCGAGAATTTGTACCACCAAAAATACCACCAAAAGTACGCGCGTCTTGAACGGCTAAAAATCACTAGAAATTTTGGAATCACTTCAGAATCGCAAAAAACCCTATGTTTATTGAGGATTTGAGACGAGATTATAGGGCGAGAGCTTGAAAGGCTTGATTTTCTTGAATTCGATGGTGGGCAGTGAGGGACTCGAACCCCCGACTTCCTGCTTGTAAGGCAGGCGCTCTAACCAACTGAGCTAACCGCCCACTCTGCCGCGCTTGGGTCGCGGCCTGTTCTCATGATACCAGTGCATTGGTCACGCGGAGTGACCCGCGCTCTCAGTTGATAGACTCAATCGGTGGGCCGTCTTATTGTGAACGCCGACGACTTTGGCCTGACGCCGGGCGTGAACCGGGCCATTGTCGAGTTGCATGCCAACGGCGTTCTAACCAGCACTTCGCTCATGGCGCGCGCAGCAGCTACAGAAGAAGCCATCGAAATTGCCCTCTCTACCCCCACGCTTGGCGTCGGCTGCCACGTGGTTCTGGTGGATGGAGAGCCCTCACTCCCGCCGCACCGAATTCCCTCCCTTGTCGATCATCGAGTCGGCTCCTTGCACCCCACGCTCACCGCATTTTTGCCGCGCCTCTTCACGGGCCGCATTCGGCTGTCTGATATCGAGTCCGAAACCCGCGCACAGATCGAGTTTCTTCAAAACAAGGGCGTCCATCTCACCCACATCGACACCCACAAGCACACGCACATGTTTCCCGCCATCCTTCGCACTGTGCTCCACGCCGCGCGCGCTTGCGGCATCTTCGCGGTGCGCAACCCGTTCGAGCCGGCCTGGGCCCTGCGCACCGCCATCGGCGCTCCCTGGCTGCGTCTCGTCGAGGTGGGTGCTCTGCGATGGCTGGAGCCGGTTTGTCGACGCATCATCGCCGAGGAGGGATTTACCACCACGGACGGCACTGTTGCCGTAGCCGCCACGGGATCTCTCGACGCCATTACCCTGCGTTCCCTGCTTCAACAACTCCCTCCGGGCACATGGGAACTCGTTACTCACCCTGGCTATAACGACGCTGACCTGGCGCGCGTCCGCACCCGCCTCCGCGCCTCGCGCGACGCCGAGCGCCAGGCACTCGCCGCTATTAGAGAATTTCCCTCAACCGATCTGATCTCTTTTGCCGGCCTGACCAGCCCCTGAACCGTGGCGAATCCCGCCAGCTTGCTCATTCCCTGCATCTTCCATCCCTCTCCGCGCGTCCATAACCTAGCTGGAAGCGCACAAACTGAGGAAGGCCCATGCGCATTGGAATCACCTGTTATCCCACCTACGGCGGCTCCGGAGTGGTCGCCACCGAGCTGGGCATTGAGTTGGCCGCCCTTGGCCACGAGGTCCATTTCATCTCCTATTCGCAACCCTTTCGGCTTAACGGCCGCGACGACGGCATTTTTTACCACGAGGTTCCCGTATCGAACTATCCGCTTTTCGAGTTTCCTCCCTACGACCTGGCCCTTGCCTCGCGCATGGCCGAGGTCGCCGAGTTTTACGATCTTGACCTGCTCCATGTGCACTACGCCATCCCGCACTCCGTGAGCGCGCTGCTTGCCCGCCAAATGCTCGCCGCGCGCGGCCGTCGCCTGCCCTACGTCACCACACTTCACGGTACCGACATCACGCTCGTCGGCCTCGACCGCTCCTATCTCCCCATTACCCGCCACGCTATCCAGGAAAGCGACGGCGTCACCTGCATCTCCGACTACCTCAAAGAAGCGACGATCGCCGACTTCAATGTCACCCGTCCCATTGAGACGATCACCAATTTCGTCAACTGCGATGTCTATACGCCCATCACCGACGAAGCCGCGCGGGCCTGTGCCCGCCTCCACCTGGCCCGGCCCGATGAATCGATCCTGATGCACCTCTCCAACTTCCGGCCCGTGAAGCGTGTCGTCGACGTGGTCAAGATTTTTGCCCGCGTGGTCCGCGAGCGCCCCGCTCAGTTGGTCCTGGTTGGCGATGGTCCTGACCGCTCAGCCGCCGAGTGGCTTGCCCACGACCTCGGTATCCACTCCCGCGTTCACTTCCTCGGCAAGCAGGAGCGCGTCAGCGAGCTGCTCGCCCTTGCAGATATCCTCCTGATGCCCAGCGAGCTTGAATCCTTCGGCCTCGCGGCCCTTGAAGCCATGGCCTGTAAGGTTCCCTCGATTGCCACAAGTGTTGGCGGCGTCCCGGAGCTGATCGATGACGGTGTCACGGGATTGCTTTTCCCGGTGGGCGACGTTGAGGCGATGGCCGCTGCGGCTTTGAGCCTCCTCTCCGATTCCTCCCGCCTCCAGGCTATGCGCAACGCCGCCCGCTGCACCGCACAGAAACGCTTCTGCGCCTCGCTTGTCGTCCCGCATTATGTGAGCTTTTACAAGCAGGTGCTCGACTCCGCCGGTTCCCGCCAGACGCAGGATTCTTCTCAAAAGAGTTCGCCAGAGACGCCGCCGGTGCAATAAAGCGGTTCTCTAATCGGTGCCGAGCAGAGCCGATGCTCTCAAGTGGCTTTTTCCTTAAGAAAAAGCCGCTTGGCACGATGCAGGAAACACCACAGGAATTGGAGAACCGCCGTAAAGCCAGGCCAACGCGCAGCCAGTCCCGGCTTCCCGCCTGACCGCTCGCCTCATAGTGTTCTTTTGAACAGCGGCGTCGCCATGAGCAGCGTTGCGATGCCGAAGACCGTCAGGAAAAGCAGGTCGTACCAAATGGCCACCCATCCGCCGTCCTTCAGCAGAATCGCCTTGAAGCCATGAATCGCGTAGCTCCAGGGGTCAATGACGGTCATAACCTGCATCCACTTGGGAAACGATGACGTGGGGTACATGGCGCCCGAGGGATATAACAGGAGCACATTGAGCACGCCGAACATGGCGCGCGGCACCAGCGGATCGTCGACGCGCACCATGAGCAGAAACATCATGCCGTTAAACGCAATCGAACCGGCAATGATTAGGCTCAACATCTGCAGCATGACCATGGGGTGAAAGACAATGCCCAGCCCTGCAATGAGCGAGCCGATGACCCCAATCGATATTCCGCTCAGTGTCGCCTTAATGGCTCCGGCAGTATTCAAACCGAACACCAGCTCCAGCTTGGTTATTGGCGTTACCAGGTAGCCTTCGTGAACGCCGCGCGCCTTGTCGTCGATATACAGCATCCCGCCGCCGATCATCACCGAGATGTACATCGCCAGCACCACCGTCATCGGCAGCAGGTACTTCAGATAATTCACGTACGGGTAAAGCTCCACGACATCGAGGGCAATCGACTTCGACAGCCGGTCCTGAACCTGCGGCGCATTCATCGCATCGACCAGCGACCGCATCTCGGCCTCCAGGCTCGCCGAGGTGAATAGGTCGGAATTGTCCACGACGAATCCCAGCCTGGGGGCGTCCTGCGCGTAGACGCGGCGCGAGTACTGCTCCGGAATGATAACTGCTGCGTCAATTTTTCCGGTGCGCACATCCTCGCGCGCCTGCACTTCGTTGTTGTATTCAACCGTGGTAAATGTCTTTATGTTGACGGCAATGGCGGCGAAGGCCTCGCGCACCTTCACCGCTTGCGGTCCGTGGTCGTGGTCCACCACCGCCACGTGCGTTCCCACAATCTTGCCGCCGAACGCGTTGCCGATGATCATCAACTGCAGAATCGGCAGCATCAGCGACATGATCATCAGCGTCGGCGAGCGGAAAAACTTGCGCATCTCGCGCTCGATAATCGCAAACATTCGGTTCATGGGCGCGCTCCCGGCCGCGGCGGCGGCGTATACACCGGCTTGACCTGCTCATCGCGCAGTTGGCGCCCGGTGTAGTGGACGAACACATCGTCCAGTGTGGTGTTTTGCACGCTCAGCGAGGTAAGCGTCTCGCCCAGGTTTGCCGCCATCTCCACCAGTTGCATGGTGGTCTTCGATCCTGACTTCGTGATCACACGGTAAAATCCTGCAGTCTCAGGTTGCACGCTGGTCACGCCCTCCAGTTTCTTCAGGCGCTCCTCCCACTCCACATCCTCGCGATCGAAGTGCACTTCCACCACATTCGCGCCCGCCACGCTGTTCTTCAGTTCCACCGGCGTGCCCAGCGCCACCAGATTGCCATGGTCCACGATGGCGATTCGGTCGCAAAGTTTATCGGCCTCTTCCATGTAGTGTGTGGTAATCAGCATAGTCAGTTTGCGGTTCGATTTGAGATTGTTCAGCATCTCCCACACGGCAATGCGCGAGACAGGATCGAGTCCCGTCGTGGGCTCATCGAGAAAGAAAATGCTTGGATTGTGTACCAGCCCCCGGGCGATCTCCAGCCTCCGCCTCATGCCGCCGGAAAGTGTCTTGGTCTGGGCTCCGCGCCACTTCGCCAGATCGACGGCCTCCAGCACCTCGTTGATGTTCTTTTCGCGCTGCGCCTTCGGCACACTGTAGAGCTTGGCGTAGATGCTCAGGTTTTCCTCGACCGTAAGATCCTGGTCGCTGGTCAGGGCCTGCGGAATCACACCGATCATCCGCCGCACTTCGTCAGGATCCTTGCTCACGTCGTGTCCGCCCACGATCGCTTTGCCTGCCGTCACCGGAATCAGCGTGGTCATCATCCGGATCAGCGTGCTTTTCCCCGCTCCGTTCGGTCCCAGCAGCCCGAAGATCTCCCCCTCGGCGACATTGAAGGTCACATCCTTTACTGCCTCAAAATCCCCGTAGCGCTTCCAGATATGCTCCACCGCGATGGCGGTGGGCCGCGGTGCGCCGCTGCCGTTCCCCTGCAGGCTCTGATTGGGCGCCGCGCTCAATGATTCACCAGCCTGGCTTTGGGGATATACACCTCGGCCGTCATCCCCGGCACAAACTTCTCTCCGGGATTGGGGATGAGCACTTTCAATTGGATCGTCCTGATATCGCGCTTCATGCTGCTCACGTCGCGCTGCGTGGCAAAGTCTCCCTCTGCTGCCTTGGCGATGATCTTGCCATAAATCGTCTCGCCGCTCGGCATCACCACGCGCAGCGTGTCGCCCAGTTGCACGCTGTCGGCCTGCGTCTCAGGCAGCGGCGCATACACCCAGGTTTGCGTCAGGTCCATAATGGTCACGATCGGAACTCCCGCGGCAACGACTTCTCCCTGCCGCGCCGCCCACACATCCACCTTGCCGCTTATCGGCGACATCACTCGCGCATAGCTTTCTTCCACGCGCGCTTGCTCGGCCAGTGCTCGGGCATTCGCAGCCTCGCCCCGCGTCTGGTCCACCGTCTTTGCCGAAGCCTCTGCCAGCAGTTCATGCGCGCGTGCCTGCCGCAGATTCGCCCGCGCGGCGGCGAGATTCTGTTGCGCCGCATCGACAGCCGCTTTGGCCGCCTGGAGCGAGGTCACCTCTTCGTCGCGAGACTGCGCGCTCACTATCCCCTGCTGTGCCAGCGCCACTGTCCGGCTGGTGTCTGCTTGCTGGTGCGCATACTGCGCCCGGGCCTGGGCCAGGTTTGCCTCCGCGGTCTTTACTTGCGCCTCGGCGCTGGCGGTTGCGCTTGTCGTCTCGCCCCGATTCTGCCGCTCTGTCTCCACCGTGCTGTTCAGCTTCCAGCGCTGGCTTGCCGCGGTGGCGTTGGCGGCTTTCAACGCCGCCTGTAGATCCTGGCTCTCAATCACCGCGATCAACTCGCCGGCCTTTACTTCCTGCCCCTCTACCACCGTCAGCGTTTGAATGCGCCCTGGTATCTTCGAGCTCACTATTACCTCGTTGGCGTCGACGGTGCCGATCAGTTGCAAATCACCTGACCGGCGCGTGGTCGCGAAGTACCAGATCACTGATCCCACGGTCAACAGACCCAGAATCATGAAAACTCGATTGCGCGCGCTCACTCGCTCTTCACCTCGAATCCTTAGAATCCGGCGAACTCAGGCATCGGTGTATCTCCCAGCACTCGCGCCGCCAGCTCCGCGCCGTGCTTTCGGTCCAGAAAAATCGTCTTGCCCAAAAACTCCACCAGCGCCACTCTGCGCGCCCGCAGTTCTTCCGGGGCAAACGGCTCGAACTCCATCACCTGCCGCCACACCGGGGCGCTCAGGAAATAAAAAACATTCGCTCCCAGCACCGCCAGCAGTATCTGCAGCCACTCCACTTCAATCAGCTCACCCGACTCAATCCCTTCCCGCACAATGGACTGAAACATCATCCCTAGCGGGCCGAAAACGCGCTTCACTAGAATCGTCAGCTCTGCTGTCTCCCCCTTGTGCAGCCTCATCATCTCCTGCTGCATCAGGCTCTGGAACTCGCGCTGCGTCAAAATCCTGTCAAAGTGATCCAGCGCCGCGCGCAGCAGCCTTTCTCCATGACTCGCGTCTCGGAGAAAGGCCACCATTGATCTGTCCAGAATCCGTGCCGACACCATCTCCAGCGCCGCAGCGTATAGCTTCTCTTTGCTTTCGAAGTAGTAATAGAGCAGCGCCTTGTTCACGCCGGCAGCGGCAGCGATCTGCTCGGTTCTCGCCCCTGCAAGTCCATGCGCTGAGAACTCGCTCAGAGCCGCGTCAAGAATGCGGGCGCGCGTCTCTGCCGAGCGGTCTGGTTGGGCTTCGTTGCTGGTGTGAGACGACATATTTAACTAACTGGTTAGTAAATTAGCGCACCTTCGCTATTATTTGCAAGCACTTTACAGAATCTGTTTCCTTGGAATCTTCTAACAGATAGATATTAAACGTCTTACATCGAGATAACCCTGTTCCCTGCCTCCATGTACCCTTGCTCTCCTGTCACCTGTCTCGATCGAAGTCGAAGGCCTTGTTTCCCTAACAGAGCATCCACCCGTCCAGGCGCCCGCGCACTGCCCGCGAAAGCGCTGAGCGCTCAAGATCGCATCCCCGTGCGCAAGCCCCTGCGCACGGGGCAGTCAATCAACAGAACAGTCGAATCTGCGATCCTGACTTCGGATTACGCCGTTCGCACACACACGCGCTGTACGGGTCGCGGCAGCGCCCGGTAGGTTCTCAGCCTCAGCACGCCTCAGTCGTAGTACTCCAGCCCAAGGTGCGTAATCAGGTCCGCACCCATGATGTGCCGCAGCGTGTTCTTCAGCTTCATCGACTGGATGAACAGATCGTGCTCCGGATACAGGCCCTCGGC
>JAJXXG010001266.1 GCA_021781255.1 Acidobacteriota bacterium | reverse complement strand
TGCACAGCAGGTTGTGCCCGGCCCCACGCAGGGCTGGAGCACCTTCCTTCGTAGTGGTCTAGCTCCCGGCACGCAGGTCATTGTCAACGACGCCTACCTCCTCTTCCATGCAAGCATCACTGAGCAGTTCCAGATTCCGGACTGATGCCGATGACTGATCAAAATCCCATTTACCGCCTCTTTTTGCAGCCACTCTTCTGGGCCCTCGTCTACGGCACGCTCATCGCCTGCAGTGTCTATGCCTGGTGGAAAATTCCCGTCGAAGTACTGCCGCGATTCAACTTCCCCATGATCAGCATCATCACTCACCAGCCCGGCGCCACCTCCACAGAACTTGAAACCGAAATCACCTGGCCGCTCGAAGGCGAGATCATGTCGCTCCCCAACCTCGTCAACGTCCGCTCCAGCATGGGTAATGGCGTGGTTGAGACCGATGTCCGCTTCCGCGAGGGCACTGACAGCCAGATGGATCTGATGGCCGTCAACAGCGCTATCGACCGCGCCCGCCCCGAGATGCCCGCCTCTGTGCATCCGATCTCTGAAATCATGGGCAACGCCATCGACGAGGTCGCCGATTACGCTCTAAAGACCCCTGCCTCCGTTGCGCCTGCTGCAGCCCAGCGCTCCATCATGGCCAACGTGGTGCCCGCGCTCCGCGCTCTGCCCGGCGTCTACAAGGTCGAGGTCTACGGTGCTGGCGAAGAGGCCCTCTGGGTTCAGCCAGATCTCGCTGCCATGTATCGTTACGGCGTCTCTATCACTGAGCTGCTCAACGCCCTCCAACAGCAGGTTCTTCTCAATCCCGGCGGCTACATCACCGCAGGCCATCAGGATGCTTTCATCGAAGTCCGCAATCTACCCAGCCACATCGCCGATCTGGAAAACATCCCCGTCCAATCCGCAAGTGGCCTCATCCCTCTGTACGATCTCGCGCACGTCATCCGCGCTGCAGTTCCCACGCGTAACGCTGGGTTGCTCGACGGCCATACAAGCGTCGCGCTCGTCGTCTTCAAGCAACCTGGCGCTTCCACCATTCCCGTTAACCAGAGCGTTCAGCAAATCCTTGCGTCCAGCCTCAAGCAGCTTCCGCCCGGTGTCCGCTGGGTTCGCATTTACAGCCAGGGCCATCTTGTCCATAGCACCGGTGCTGACCTCGCCCGAAACCTTCTCATCGGCGGTATCCTTGCCATCGGTGTGCTGCTTTGGATCCTCGGAGCAGGTCGCGGCATCTGGATACTCGCCCTCAGCATCCCGCTTTCGCTGTTGCTTGGCATTGCAGGGCTCTATGCCGCAGACCAAAGTCTCAATCTCATGACGCTCGGTGCGCTCACCGTCGCCGTCGGCCTGCTCTGCGATGACGGCATCATCGTCCTCGAAAGCATCTACCACCGATGGGAGCAAGGCGATGATCGCTGGACCGGCGTCCTCCGTGGTCTCAAAGATATCGTTGGTCCCGACGTCACAGGCACCCTCACAACAATCTTCTCCTTCGCGCCGCTGCTCTTTGTTGGCGGGCTCGCCAGACTCTTCTTCATCCCCTTCGCACTGGCGATGACCTTTTCGCTCCTCGCCTCACTGCTTATCTCCGTCAGCCTCATTCCGCTCTGTCTCGGCTTCCTCAAAGCCAAAGCCCGCACCAGACCCACCCTCGCCGGCAAAGCCCTCGATTATCTCCGCGGGAAAAACGAGCGCTTGTTTGGCGTAGTGGCCAGTCATCCCCGCTGGGGCCTGACCGTCTGTTTCGTACTTCTGCTCGCCAGCCTTGCCAGCCTCGTCTTCGTCCCCATTGACTTCCTTCCGCTGCCCAATGAAGGAGTCCTGCTTGAAAGCTTCACCCTGCCGCCCGGCAGTTCGCTGGTCGATACGGAAGCTGCCGTCATGAGCATGACCAGACGCATGGCCGCAGACCCGGCCGTCAATCACATCTACACCCGCATCGGCTCGCCCTCCAACGGCACTTACACTGAGCCCGCCTACGCAGGCGAAATCCAGATCACCCTCAAGCACAGCGTCAACGTTAGCAATCTCGGTGCCCTCAGCGCCCGACTCATGAAGGAGAGCCAAACCCCGGGCGTCCAGCTCTCGATGGACACACCCACCATCGAGCGCGTCGGCGAAAGCCTCTTCGGTCTGCCTCAGCCCTTCGTCATTAACGTTTATGGCAGTCGGATCTCTGAAATGCGCACCATCGCCGCGCAGATGGTCGATCGTCTCCTTCCCATCCCCGCGCTCACCGGCATCTTCAACAACGATGGCTACCTCATCACCCAGATTCAAATCACTCCCAAAATGGACGCCCTCGCCGCACGCCACATCACTCCAGCTCAGCTTTACGCGCAAATCGCCCCTCTTCTCAACGGCAAAATCGTCGCACAGATGCCCGAAGGAAATCTTCCCCTTGCGCTCTACGTGCGCATTGCCGATGCGCCCGATTACTCCCTCGCCGCGCTGGCGCGCCTTCCCATCCGCACGGACGGCTGGACGCCCCTCAGCCAGCTTGCCAACATCCAAATGGTTCCCACGCCCAGCACCATCCGCCACATTGACGGCGCGCGAGCTCTCGAAATTCTCGCCACTCCCACCGGCCCTCTGGGCAGCACCATCCAGTCCGCGCGCAAGGCTCTCGCCGGTCTGAAAATGCCTCCCGGTTACCGCTACGAATTCGGTGGCCTTTTCCCGCAGCTTGAGGATGCGGTCATCGGTCTTCTTGCTGCGGCCCTCGCGGCGTTCCTGATCATGGTCGCCATCTTGATTCTCCAGTTCGACGGCCTGCTTGTGCCCGGCCTCTTGCTTCTGCAAATTCCTATGGCTTTCACCGGCGGTGCCGCGGCGTTGCTCATCAGCGGCGTCGGCCTCAACGCCGTGGGCATGGTCGCCTTCCTCACCCTCGTCGGCATCGGCCTCAATCACGGCATCGTGCTGCTTTATCGCACACGCAAGAATGAAGCTGCCGGCATGGACCCCGAAGCTGCCGTACGCGAAGCCGTCCACGTCCGCTTCCGTCCCATCGCGCTCACCACTTTCACCGCAACACTCGGCATGCTGCCCACGGCCCTCGGCTGGGGCCAGGGAGCGGCGCCCGAACAGGGACTCGCCGCCGTTGTCCTCGGCGGCATCCTCTGGAACGCCATGCTCAGCACAAATCTTCTGCCCGCACTCTATCTCCATTTCCGGCGCAGGCAACTCACAAAGGAGGCCCAGGCATGAAAATCAGTCTATGCATCCGGCAATCCGGCCTTCTTCTGGTCGCGCTCGGTCTATTCGGCTGCGCGCATTACCGCCCCAGCCCGCTGCCCACTGCGCCCGACCTGCAAAAAACTCCGCAGCTCACCGTTTCCGCCAGACAATTCTGGCTCCCCGGGCTTGCGCCGCATGCATTCTCCTCCAGGGGTCTTGACGAAACCAACGTGATGACGCTGGCCGTCTTCAACAACCCTGCTCTCAAAGCCGCGCGTCTTCAGGCCGGAGTCTCAAGCGCGCAGCTCCTTCAGGCTGGCCTGCTTCCTGATCCTGAAATCAGCGCCAACTTCGCCACTTCCGCGCTCGACTACGGCGGCGCCGTTGGCCTCAGCCAGCAGATTCAGGCCCTCATCACGCGCGGCGCAGCCAAAGCAGCTGCGAGAGCCGCGGAACAACAGGTCAATCTCAACATCCTATGGCAGGAATGGCAGGTTGCCGAACGGGCACGCGAGCTCTTCATCCAGGCCCGCGCCAACTCCCAGCTCCAACGCATCCTCACTTCCGCGCAAGCGCTCCTTGCCCGCCGCTACCACCGCGATCAAGCCTCAATGCAGCACGGTGACGAAACTGCGGGAACCGTCGCAGCCGACCTCAATGCCCTTTCAAACGCTGATACTTCACTTCGCCAGGTTCAGACACAGATCAACATCAATCGTCATGCTCTCAACGCTCTCCTTGGCATGGATCCCAGCGTTCACCTCCACCTCGTAGGCCCCGTCGCTTTGACGCCATTAGCCCAAAGCCAATTCGAAGCGGCTCTCGCCACGCTCCCGCGGCATCGCGCCGATCTCCTTGCTCTTCGCGCTGGGTACCGCAGCCAGGAGGAAACCCTGCGCCGCGCGATTCTCGCGCAGTTTCCCGCTCTCAGCGCAGGCGTGGAATTCGAGCGCGACCCTGTGGAAGGTGTAAATGCAATTGGCCCTGCGGTCACACTCGGTCTTCCCATCTTCAACCGCAACCGCGGCCAGATAGCGATCCAGCGCGCCACCCGCGCCGTCCTTCGCCAGACTTATCAGGCACGCCTCGACGCCGCGCACAGTCAGGCGGATCAGGTCTGGCAGGCCTCCATAATCCTTGCCGCACAACTCAAGGACCTCAATGCACAATTGCCAGAGCTCGAAAAAACCGCCGCAGCTGCTCGGCAAAGCCTGCGCGATTACAATCTAAACACCGCACTCTACGTCACGCTCGAATCCAACCTTCTCGCCCGGCGCGCTGAAGCTATCCGTATACGCGCCTCGCTGGAAATGTCCCGCTCTGTTCTGCAAACTCTGCTCGCGCTCCCTTTGTAGATGTGGGAGCAACGTCGACAACGCACCAGGGTCCAATTCGTTTGTTAAGAACACTCACTACGCTCGCCAACCGTAAGGGTGTTCAACGATGGACAGAAGCCGCAAAGCCGAAACGAATGGACCAGAAGTCTCCTGCACCTGTGGTATAGCAACTAGTCGCTGTTGACGCCTTTGAATGCCGTGCGCGGTACAGGAAATCACCAACCTTTTAGCATCAATCCATGTGAAATGACTGACGCCCTTCCGGCATCAGCAAATTCCAGCTGCATCCTTGTTTATTCTTGGGTCCCGTTGCTGAAGGCCTGTTCAGCGCTTTTTCTGGCGCGCGGTCTCGGCATTCAGCTTCTTCAACATCGCGCCAATTTCAGGGTTGGCCATAAAATTCTTCCACACCAGCCCTGTGCGATAGTTCTCAATCATCACCACAATCGGCGCCTGGTTCAGGCCCATGTAGATCGGAGAAACCCATTCGTCTGTCGGGTTATAGGCGTCGCGCAGCCCATACACGCCCCACAGTTCGCCGCCCAGGTCGCAGTAGTAGTGCTTCAGCGCGGCCATTGAGGCCGCAGGCGTATAAGGAAACGAAGCCAGCGCGCCCGTAGGCGTAATGGTGCCGTGGTCGTCAGCCTTGTCCGGCGCCTGCGCAGCATAGCCATAGGGGCCATCGCTCGCCGTCAATCCCCAGGCATCTGCGCCGTAGCCCTTCCAGTGCTTTGGGTTCGCAAGCGAATACGCAAGATTGATCCGGGCAATGTCGCGATTGTTGTTGAAGTACGACGACGTGTACTTGTCATGCAGCGCGTGCGGATCAAACCCCATGAAGGAGTAATGCGTGAAGAACAGAGGTCCGCCGCGATGCACGCCCACGTCCAGATGAATGCCAAAGTACGTGTTGCCATTCCAGTAGTGGTCGCCTTCCTTGCTGCCAGACCATCCCTCGCGATATTCAATCGCGCGTTTGCTCTGTCCGGCCCAGCCCGAGTAATACATGCTCGCCGGCACCGCATGCGTGGGCGATGCCATCGCCAGCAAATAGGCGATCATCACCTCGTTGAAGCCGATCAGCGGATGATGAATCTTGAACTGCCACTCCGGTGACCAGTGCCAGTAAATGAAATTGCTCTCGGGTGTCTGGCGATACCACGCGTAATCCACTGTGTCCCAAAGATGCGTGATGTTCTTGTAGAGCGCCTGCTCTTCCGCGCTGGGCCCGCGAAAATACTGCCGTGCGGCCAGCAGCCCCTCCAGCATGAATGACGTCTCCACCAGGTCGCCGCCATTGTCATACATTCCGAAGACCGGCATCGTGCGCCCCGTCGCGCCATTCATGTAATGCGACCACGCACCGTGATAGCGCTCGGCGTGCGTGAGGAAGTCGACAATCTTCGTCAGCCGGTCCAGCCCCTGCTTGCGCGTGATAAAGCCGCGATCCACACCCACCATCAGCGCCATCACGCCAAAGCCGCTGGCGCCCGTGGCCACAATGCGGTTATCGCCCGGAATGTTTTCGCGTGCCATGCCTGAGTGAGGGTCAGCGCCCTCCCAGTAGTACTCGAAGTTCGCCCGCTGCATCATCGTCAGCAGCTGATTCTCCGTCATCGCGTGCGTGGCAGCCTCGGCTGCATTGGAGAAGGCCGACTGCCTTCCATCCCAACCCGCCGCCACCACCTTGTACTCCGCCTTCACGTCCGACTTGCCCAGAAAATCCTCGTAGCGATGCACTCCCGGCCACTGGATGCCGATCGGCTCAAACGCCCCGCCGTCCATCGAGCGGTAAACCTCATAGCGCGCAACGCCCGGCGCATCCGTCGCCTCCCATGCAAGCTCAACATGCCGGTCGTAGCCGGTTGCGCGCAGGTGCGCGGGCGCATCCAGCTTTGCGGCATCCATCGCATCGTTGCCCACATAAACGTCATCCACAAGCAGCGTATGCGGCTGGTTGTCCGCCGCACCCTGGTGGAAGGTGAGGCTTTGCAGCAATTCCGGCCGGAAAGGATAAATCGAGGCAGATTTGCACCCGGCCAGCGGAATGCGCACGCGCACCCAGCGCCCGGCCGGCATATTGCCGGTGAATTTGCCCAGATCAATCGGCGCGGTAAAGCTCGCAGGAAATTCCGCCACCTGCATCCCGTGGGTAGAAGTGGAAAGCACCAGTTGCGGCATATCCGTCGCCGCAATCGTCTTCGGCGCATATAGCCAGAAGTAGAGGTTGCTGCCGGTCAGTCCGGGCAGGCGATTGCGGAAGTTGTTCAACGAAATCTCGGCCACCCATCCGCCAGCAGGCGCGGACCTCCAGGCAATCTTCAGGGCATTGGGCGGCGTATGGGTAATGTTGGACTCCACCGGCAACCGCCCGTCCTGCGCATCCAGTGCGCTTTGCCCGCTGGTGGCCGCCCGGCTGTAGAAATACCGGTTCGACGTCAAGCTGTTGTCAAAGACCACATGCCGGTAATACTGCGTGGGCGTCTGTGCCGCCAGCAGTGGAGTGGAGGCCAGCAGGGCAAGGCAAAGCAGTCCGCAGCGGCGTGCGGCGGCGGGCAGTGGCAGGGAAAGGTACATGGCGCTTGGCTCCTTGGGCTTCGGCAGGGGGGCGTAGGGCATCGGACTCGGGCTGTCTCGGTTGCCGCCTCCAATGCAAACAGGATTTGACGGACAGAGGCTGCGGGTATACAGTTTGCCAGAGCGCAAACGATTGCGCTCACGGCAGCCAGTGTAGCATTCACGTTGCTCCTTGTAAGCCAAATCTGTCGGAAGTTGCTGGCATGTTACTTGTTGGATGTGGTCTCGGCTCATGGCGTGCCGGGCGATTGTGATAGGTCGCCAACCGCAGAACTAAATAGACGGAGTAGCCAAGTGATGCAGGAAAATGGATCGAATTGTACCCTTGCTGGGCGTCAAGGCAGCCCTTTTGGCGGGCCCAGTTTTCGCCAGTCCGCAAGGATCATACGCGCTGCCTCTCTCAGCCTTGCTGTTTCTGTGTGCCTTTTGCCGGTCCTGTTCAGTGCTCCCGCCGGCGCGCAGGCAAAGGCGTCCGCAACACCAGCATTCTCTTCCGCCAAGGTTCTGCCCTCCAACTCCCAGCTCGCCAGTCCTGCCATTGAAAAGAAGGTCGACGCTCTGCTCAAGCGCATGACGCTCGAGGAAAAAATTGGCCAGCTCGTGCAGTACAGCGACACCGGCAACGAGCCCGCGAGTGGCGCATCCAAAAGCGCCGACGAGGACTCTTCAAAGATCGTTCTTGGCGTCAATCCAGTCACCGCCAACCACATTGATTCCATGAAGCTGGCCGCCACTGGCCAGTTGGGCTCGCTGCTCAACCTCGTAGGTCAGGCCCGCACCAATGAGTACCAGCACCTCGCCGTTGATAAGAGTCGACTCCATATCCCGCTCATGTTCGGCGCGGATGTGATTCACGGCTTCCGCACCATCTATCCGGTACCGCTCGGTCTCGCCGCAACATTTGATCCGGCACTTGTCACGCAGCTTGCGCACATGTCCGCCGAGGAGGCGCGCACCGCAGGCGTCAACTGGTTTTACTCACCCATGGTCGACATCAGCCGCGACCCGCGCTGGGGACGCACCATTGAAGGAGCGGGTGAGGATCCAGTCCTTGGCACTGCAATGGCGCGGGCTTATGTCCGCGGATATCAAGGCAATGACATCTCTCAGCCCGGCCGCGTTGCCGCCTGCATCAAGCACTTCGCAGCCTACGGTGCCGCCGAGGCCGGTCGCGAATACAACACCACCGACATGTCGGAGATTCGCCTGCGCCAGATTTATCTGCCGCCCTACCATGCGGCTATTAAAGCTGGCGCGGTCACCATCATGAGCGCCTTCAACGCCCTCAACGGCGTGCCTTCCACGGCCAATCCCTTCCTGCTGCACCAGGTGCTGCGCAAGGAGTGGGGCTTTAACGGCTTTGTCATCAGTGATTACACGGCCA
>JAJXXG010000585.1 GCA_021781255.1 Acidobacteriota bacterium | reverse complement strand
GGGGTGGGGTTTGTGGTTTCCCACCCATGCCGCGAAAGACGCGCCATGAATGTGGCACCCGCGCGGCATGGAGACGCTAGCTTACGAGCTGTTTTTGGGCCCACGTCGTCATGAAGCCGCCGAAGTCAACGGAAGACTCTGCGTGATAGCCGCATTCTCGTAGGATTGCCTCGACTGCCTGGTCAGTTGTTCTGCCGTTGCGGAAATGACTCGTGTCCAAAACAAACTGAATTGATTGCGTATTCAAGAAGTGTTTGGCGCCTGCTAGAATCTCGATTTCTGCGCCTTCGGCATCGACTTTGACGAAACTTGGGAGCCCAAATTTATTACAGGCGTTTTCCAAGCTGACTGTTTCGACGGTTGCGGTCTCGTTCGTTGGCGGGCGGTTCAAGGCGAGGGTGAGTGCGGACCCAAGCGCGCCGTCGATATTGAACTGTGCTGAGCCATTCTTATCTGAGACTGCGGCCTGTACGACCGTTACGTTGGAGAGTTGGTGGCGCTCGATATTGCGTCGGAGAAGCTGGACGCTGAGCGGGTCCGGTTCGAAGGCGATGACCCTTCCTGTGGGTCCGACAAGGCGGGAGAGCTCATAAGTAAATACACCGCAGTATGCTCCGATATCAAAGACCAGATCGCCTGGCTTCGGCCTGTAAAAACGGAAGTAAGAGTCGAGCGTAGGCAACTCCTCAGGGAAGCTCGCAATTTCAAATTGAAGCCCGTTGATGAGCGTCTGCAGGCGTGGTTGTGAGTAATCGACCTCGGAGATGCCGCTGGAGGCGATGGGGCGCACCAGCGAGAAGTAGGTGTCGAAGTGCTGCGCGGTATCGATGGAGTAGAGCAGGTGCGTTGCGGCGATGCGAATCTGGCGGTCTGCCTTGCGAAGCAGGAAGGTGTTGCCGCTCTTTTCCAATTTGCAGCCTTGGCGACGGCACAGGACAGTTGCCATGACGCGGAGACAGGCGGGGCTCCGCATGAGAATATACGCAATTTGTCGCAACATGCCTTACATCCTACCCTGTGCGATTGACGGTCTGCTGGATTTCATTGCGGACTTGGATCGCGATGTGGCGGTGAACGTGGATCAGTCGGCGGCGGTGGCTTTGCGGTGGTTTGGGCGGGGGGTGGTTTTGGCGGGCTGGGGTGCGGGTTTGGGGATGGCGTCGAGGTCGGTTTTGCCTTCGGCGAGCTGGATGAGGAAGTCCTGGCTGGAGAAGGGCGTTGCGTCCTTGAAGAGCTTGCTGGCGCGGAGGTAGGAGCCGTCGGGCTGCTGAATGCGGGCCTTGACGGTGTCTGCGAGGCAGGCGGGGAGAATCTCGTCGTGGATGCGGGCTTTGGCGGCGGCATCGCGGACGGGGAAGACGACCTCGCAGCGCTCGAAGAGATTGCGGGGCATCCAGTCGGCGGAGCCGATGTAGATTTCGTCGTTGCCGGCGTTGGCGAAGTGGAAGATGCGGGAGTGCTCCAGGAAGCGGCCGACGATGGAGCGGACGCGGATGCGCTCGGAGAGGCCTTTGACGCCGGGCTTGAGGATGCAGAGGCCGCGGACGATGAGGTCGATTTCGACGCCGGCCCGGGAGGCCTGGTAGAGGGCGTCGATGACGCTGGGCTCGAGCAGGGCGTTCATTTTGGCGACGATGTGAGCGGGGCGGCCGGCGCGGGCGTGGTCGGCCTCGCGGCGGATGAGGCCGAGGAAGCTCTCTGCCATGGTGAGCGGGGCGACGAGGAGCGGGCGGTAGTCATCGACCTCAGCGTGGGCGGTGAGGTAGTTGAAGACCATGTGGACGCGCTCGGTGATTTGCGGGTCGCAGGTGAGCAGGCTGAGATCGGTGTAGAAGCGCGAGGTGACGGGGTTGTAGTTGCCGGTGCCGAGATGGCAGTAGCGGCGGGTGACGCCGTCCTCGTCGCGGCGGACGAGCAGGGCGAGCTTGCAGTGGGTCTTGAGGCCGACGACGCCGTGGAAGACCTGGACGCCGGCATCCTCCATGCTGCGAGCCCAGCGGATGTTGGATGCCTCGTCGAAGCGGGCCATGAGCTCGACGACGAGGGTGGCCTCCTTGGTGGCAGCCGCATCAGTGAGGGCCTGGAACATGGGGGAATCGTCACTGGTGCGGTAGAGGGTCTGCTTCATGGTGACGACGGCGGGGTCCTGCGCGCCCTGCTGGATGAAATCGACGACGGTGTCGTAGGCGTCGTAGGGGTGGTGGAGGAGGATGTCGCGGCGGCGCAGCTCGTCGAAGATGCCGGTGGATTTGCGGCTGAGGACGAGGGGGCGTGGGGTGAAGGGCGCGAACTTGAGGTCGGGACGCGGCACGTCACTGTAAAAGAACATGAGGCGCGAGAGGTTGACGGGGCCGTCGGCGCGATAGACCTGGTCCTCATCGAGCTCGAAGTTGACGCGGAGGCGCTCGACGATTTCCGGGTCGGCGCCGGACTCGATTTCGAGGCGGACGGCGTCGCCTTTACGGCGGTTGTGCAGCTCGACGCGGATGGTTTCCAGCAGGGAGCGGGCCTCTTCCTCTTCGAAGTAGAGGTTGGAGTTGCGGGTGACGCGGAAGGCGGTGTGCGCCATCACCTCATAGCCGCGATACATGCCGGTGAGGTTCTGGGCGATGAGGTCCTGGAGCAGGAGGTAGTCTGTGAAGCCCGGCGCCGAAGGAAGGCGGACGAAGCGCGGGAGGGTGCGGGGGACGGTGACGACGCCGAGAACGAGCGGGCCGGAGGCGCGGCGCTTGGGACGAAGCAGCAGGGCGAGGCAGAGCGCCTTGTTGAGCACGCGGGGAAACGGGTGGGCGGGGTCAATGGCGATGGGGGTGAGCAGGGGATCGACTTCGCGCTGGAAGTAGTCCTGGGCAAAGGCGCGGGATTCGTCGTTGAGCTCATCCCAGTCGAGGGGGCGGATGCCCTGCTTGCGGAGCTCGGGGAGGATCTGGGTGTTCCAGCAGTGGTACTGGGCGGTGACGAAGCTGTGAATCTCCGCGGTGAGGACGGCGAGGGACTCGGCGGGGCGAAGGCCGTCGTAGCCGGGCTCGCGGTAGCCGTCCTCGATGCGCTGCAGGAGGCTGGCCTGGCGGATTTCGACGTACTCGTCGAGGTTGGAGCCGGTGATGGCGAGGAACTTGACGCGCTCGAGGAGGGGATTGGTGGTGTCTTCGGCTTCCTCAAGGACACGGCGATTGAACTGCATCCAGGAGTGGTCGCGTCCGTTGAAAAGGCTTTGTTTCTGCGTGGTTCTGGCCATCCTGTTCGTTCCGTGCGCCGTGTTGGCAAGTGTATCGCGTTTTCCCGGTTCCGGCATCCGGTGGCGGAGCGGGCGCGGAGGGGTGCGATGGACAGGGTGACAGGCGGGATGGGACTCCGATGTGAACACTGGGCAAAAAATCGGCTGGGCGAATCCGGGTTGCAATAGGGGGCACGGGACCGGAGCGGCGAGGATGACGAAGATGGGCTTCGGTCCCGTGGGATGAATCAGTTCTGAGGCTGGCTGGTTGGTTGCGGTTCTTCGGCCGGTTGGGGCTGGTCTACGTTTTGCAACTCGACGGAGCAGACCTGGTCGATGGGTTGGCCGGGCTTGTACTCCAGCTTGCGAGGCGGTGCGCAGCCCTCCTCTTTGGTCAGCAGCAGGCTGGGCTTGTTGACGTCCTCTTTATCCGCCTTGGCGGTGATGGGGGCGAGATCCTTTTTCATCTGGAGGAACTCAGGGGTCTGGGTGATCTGCGTGCCCTCCCTGGGCATGAACAGGATTTCGCGCTGGGTCTGGACCATGCGTTCAAAGAAGGGCGGGTGGGTGCGGAACCAGCTGACGCCGTTGACGTAGCCGACCTTGGTGGCCATCTTGTCGAAGAAGCGGATGAAGCCGGTGGTGTCATAGCCGGCGCTCCAGGCGTACTGGACGCCGAGCTGGTCGGCCTCCAGTTCGTAGTCGCGGCTGACGCCAAGGAGCTTGAGGCTGAGGACGAGTCCGAGGCCGTAGTAGCCGTACTGCAGGGCGTAGTAGAGGCCGATGCCGGCGACGCCGCCGGTGAGCAGAACGGCGGCCACCTGCGCAGCCTGGTAAAAGATGCTGGCGATGGTGGCGCGCTTCATGAGCTTGGCGCTGTGGCGGGCAGTGTCGTGGGCGATCTCATGGGCGATGACGCCGGCGAGCTGGGCCTCGTCCTCGGCCTCTTCGAGCAGGCCGCGCTCGATGTAGAGGTAGCCGCCGGGCAGGGCGAAGGCGTTAATTTCGCGGGACTCAAGCACGGAGACGTGGAGGGGGATTTTTAGGTCAGAGTGTTTGGCGATGCGCTCGGCGACGGAGCGGACGTAGTCCTGGACAGCCTTACTCTCAACCTGCGGGGGAAGCAGGCCGGCGCGCTTGAGCTCCTCGACGGCCTCCTGACCGCGCTTGATGTCATCGCGCTGGCCGGGAGTGATCTCGCGGAAGCCGATGTCTTTAACGTCGGCCCAGCGGCGCTGGTTGTAGGAGCCGTCATTGATCGCGGCGGTGGTTTGACGGTAGATCTCAGGCCACTTGAGGAGGAGGTCGAGCTTGGCGTTGAGGTTGTCATAGGCGTGGGGGATGGCCTGGCTGGAGAGGACGTCGGCCTCACTGCGGAGCAGCTCGAGGTTCTGGATTTTGCAGTGGAGCTGGTGGCGCGGCTGGTTTTCGAGTTTGGGGCCAGCCTGCTTGAGCTCCTTGCGGGCGGCTTCCATCTGCCTGCTGTACTGGCGGGAGTGGTCCTTGAAGCGGTTGCGGCAGGAGTCCTCGCCGCGCTTGAGGGCCTGGCGCTCCGTATCGACCTCGGGCGGGGTAAAGCTGAGGGTGGGGGCCAGCTCGAAGAGGTCGAGGTAGGGCTTTTGCAGGTACTGGTGGAGGGTGAGCTGCGGCGCGGGGGCAGGCGGGGCCTGGGCCTGCGCGGACAGGCACGGGAGAACGCTCATCATGCAGCTCAGTGCGGATGCGGTGCATTTGCGAAACAGTTCGTTCATGGAAGGCCCCCTTTCTTCGGCTCGCTTGCGGAAATAGCGGCGGAGAGGCGAATCGGGCGGTCAATCATGGCGCATTCGCCCGGGGCGCATTGTCACTGGGCGCGGTGTAGCCCTCGCGGGCGTAGACCTCGATTTTGCGGCTGCGGCCTTTCGCATCGGTGACGCGGAGCGGCTTGCCGTCAGGACCGACAACCTGGACGCGGAGGGTGTGGAAGCGGCCGTCGCGGCTCTGCGGGGGAGGCCGGAAGCTGAGCGTGTACTCATTGCGCAGAAAGCCGACTACGCTGCGGAAGATGTCGGGCAGTTCGCCCTGGAAGCGGGGGAAGAGAGCAAAGCCGCCGGTGCGCTCGGCGAAGGCGGTGAGCCAGTTCTTCTCCATGGCGTAGTTGAGGCTGGCGTCGCCGGAGCGGAGGTACTCCGCCTCAGCGAGGCCGATGCAGAAGATGGTGGTGTCAGTCTGGCGCAGGCGCTGGTAGACATCGTCGAGCGAGGCGGCGCTGAAGCTGTTGGCCCCGGTGGCCATGACGAGGATGGCGGTGCGGGCGCGGACGGGGTCGAGCTTGTCGAGGGTGTCGATGAGGGCGTCAAAGAGGTTGGCCTCACTGAACTGGGGAAAGCCGAGGGTGGCGATGGAGTCGCGCACCTCGAAGAGCTTGTGGGTGAAATCGACGCGGACGGTGGAGCGCATGTCGAAGGTGACGAGGGCGATCCAGTCGGTGGGCTCGAGGTGGTCAAGGAATGCGGAGCCCCAGTCGGCGGCCTTGCCGGCGAAGTAGTTGTAGGAGTCGGCGCTGTACTCGAGGAGCAGGACGATGGTGATGGGGGCGGTGGTGGGGGCAAAGTTGACGATGGTTTGGGGGACGCCGTTGTCGAGGACGCGGAAGTTCTGCTGCTGGAGGTTGGAGAGCACGCGGCCATCCTCGTCGGTGACGAGGACGTCGACGTTGACGAGGGTGGCGTCGACCTTGAACGTGTAGGGGGAGTCGGGCTCGGCCTGCGCGGTGGTGGATTGCTGGAAGGCGGCGGGAGGGAGATCGGGCGCGGCGTAGAGGGGAGGCGTTGCAACGGCAAGGAGGACGGCGACGGCAAGCCCATGGAGAAGAACGTTCACGCTCCACCCCCGGCCGGGAGCGGAAGGCCGGAGCCTGCGCGGTTCGGCGGAGGGACTCCAGCCCTGCTCGACCGGAGGAAGCGTAACCGAGGTGGGCGCGGATTGCTGTGAGAGGGGTCACAGGGGCATTTGGGGCGGAAGTGGCTAATTTTGCGGGAGTTGTGGCGTGATGGAAGGCGAAGCGCGGAAAAGGAGAAGGGAATTGACCCGGCGCGGTCCGTGGGGCGAGGATAGAGACTGGATTTGCCCGCCCTGAAACGAGAGAGGAGCTTTCCTTATGACCGAGGCATCCCATTCCGCGAGCGACAGCCTGATTCCGCAGCAGCCGATTCCTGCCGAGCTGGTGGCCTTCAGCAAGCAGGTGAGCACGCTGCTGGACGGGAAACCGAAGGACGAAGCCACGGTGGCCAAGGCGCTGGAGGGCATGGACGACGCGTTCGACATGATCGCGGCCGGGATGTACAACCTGGCGTCGATGCTGGTGGGCGAGGGCGAAGAGAGCGTGCGCCTGGTGGAGACGGCGGTGACGAACGCGGAGGTTTCCGCGTGCCACGAGGCCGCGCAGGCACGCAAGAGTGGCCGCCGGGTGCTTTGCTCGGAGGCGATCGCGCTGCTGGAACAGCGTGCGCCGGGCTGCCTGGCCGCTCCGGACGAGGCTGTGCCGGCGGCGGGATGCATTGAGGACGACGATCTGGATGCCGCGGGCGTCTCTGGCGAGGAGCTGGAGACGATGATGGCGGGGCCGGATCGCGACCGGGTGAAGGCGTGGCTGGAGAGCCTGTCGACACCAGAGCGCGTGATCTTTGTGTTGCGCGCCGTGGCGGGCTTTTCCGCGGCGGACACGGCCGAGATGCTGGCGGCGAACGGCGGGGCGAAGGCGGCGGGATGGACGCGGGAGGCCGTGCGCGAGAACTTTCGCCAGGGGCTGTGCTCGCTGGCGTCGCAACTGATTCACGCATCGACGAACAAGTAGGACAACGAAGCAGCAGCACCGATTCCGGAAGTACAGGCGGGATGCGGGGAAGCCGCGGGCGGAGCGGTGTATCTGCGGGTGCAGGTTCTGCGCCGGTTGTTCGGTGGATTACATTTAGAACCCGGCGGGGCGTGGCCGGCATCTATGTGTTGAGTAACTATCTTGCCGGCTGAAATTCCGCGCCGCGAATCGAAGACGATTTTTTTGATGGCCTTAGACGATTCAAGCAGAAACTCGAAGTTTTTTTGTGCTCCTGGGCTGATGGTGCTTGGGTTTGGCTTGGCGTTGCCGGGCGTGCTGGGCGCGCAGACGGTTCCGGGGCAGGCGACAGGGCCGACGGCGGCGAGCTTCCAGGGCAGCGTGGCGAGCGGAGAGGCGACGGCGCAGCCGATGGAGCTTTCGCTGGACGACGCCATTCAGCGGGGACTGCGGAACAACCTGGGCGCGATTTTGAGCGGAACCGAGACAGCGGCACAGCGCGGACAGCGGCTGAGCCAGCTGCAGGCGCTGCTGCCGGCGGTGGACTTCAAGGCGAATGAGGCCGTGCTGCAGACGGATTTGCCGGCACAGGGATTCCGGCTGCCGGGGTTTCCGACGGTGATTGGGCCGTTTGGATATACGGATCTGCGGGCGTATCTGAGCTGGTCGCTGGTGGATGTGAAGTCGCTGCGGGAGTATATGGCGGCGCGGCACAACTTTACGGCGGCGCAGCTGAGCGCGGACGATGCGCGGGACATGGTGGTGCTGACGGTGGGCAATGCCTATCTGCTGGTGCTGGCCGATGAGACGCGGGTGGCGAGCGTGGAAGCGCAGGTGGCGACGGCGAAGGTGTCACTGGACCAGGCGGTGGAAAGCCACAAGGCGGGGACGGCTCCGATGCTGGATGAGCTGCGGGCGCGGGTGGATTACCAGTCGCTGGAGCAGCAGTTGATTGTGGCGCAGAACGGGCTGGAGAAGGACAAGTTGGCGCTGGCGCGGACTATCGGGCTGCCGCTGGCGCAGAATTTCAACCTGACGGACAAGGCTCCGTATGCGGCGTTTGACCAGGTGGATGTGGACGCGGCGATTCGCGAGGCGCATGCCAACCGCAAGGACCTGGCGGCGCTGGTGGAGCAGACGAAGGCCGCCGAGGAGCAGCGCAAGGCGGCAACCGCGGACCGGTTGCCGACGGTGAAGTTCAACGGCGACTACGGCGATATCGGCGTGAACGTGCGGCACTCGCACGGCACGGGCGATGCGCAGGGGACGCTGAGCGTGCCGCTGTTCCGGGAGTTTGGGCTGCGCGGCGAAGCGCAGATGGCGCAGGCGCAGCTGGATACCCAGAAGGCACAACTGAGCGACAAGAACGCGCAGGTGGATGCCGATGTGCGCGATGCGCTGCTGGATATCGAGTCGGCGCAGAAGCAGGTGGCACCTGCTTCTGCG
>JAJXXG010000952.1 GCA_021781255.1 Acidobacteriota bacterium | reverse complement strand
GCGCTGCCACAATCCCGTCATCTTCCGCGCCACCGAGCAGTGGTTCATCGGCCTTGAAACCCCCGTCCAGCGCGCCGACGGAAGCGAAACAACCTTCCGCCAACTCACCGTGGAAGAAATTGATAAGGTCGTCTGGGATCCAGCCTGGGGCAAAGAGCGTATCACCAACATGATCGCAACCCGCCCGGACTGGTGCATCAGCCGTCAGCGCATCTGGGGTGTGCCCATCGCCGTCTTCCTCTGCGAAGACTGCAACAAGCCCATCCTCGACCCCGCGCTGAACCGCACGATCATCGACCTCTTCGAGCGCGAAGGCGCCGAGGCCTGGCACACCACTGAGACATCTGCCCTGCTGCCCAGCGGCGTCACCTGCGCCCATTGCGGCGGCAGCCAGTTCCGCAAGGAAACTGACATCCTCGACGTCTGGTTCGACTCCGGCACAAGCTGGTTCGCCGTCTGCGAGTCCGACTCGGATCTCAAAGCGCCCTACAAGTCCTTCCATAGCGAGAGCGGCACCAGGTGCCTCTATCTCGAGGGCGGCGACCAGCATCGAGGCTGGTTCCACTCCTCGCTACTCACCTCCGTCGCCCTTCGCGGCCGCGCGCCGTACTCGCATGTCGCCACCGCCGGCTGGACGCTCGACGAGCAGGGCCGCGCCATGTCCAAGTCCCTCGGCAACGGCGTTGACCCAGTCGACATCGCCAACCGCATGGGCGGCGAGATAGTCCGCCTCTGGGTTGCTTCCGTCGACTTCCGCGAAGACATGGCGGCCAGCGAAAACCTCATGCAGCGCTGCGCCGAGCTCTATCGCAAAATCCGCAACACCTTCCGCTTCCTGCTCGGCAACCTAAGTGGATTCGACCCTGCCCGCGATCGCGTCCCGGAGCAGCATCTGCTTCCGCTCGACCGCTACATGCTCGCCCGCACCCGTGACCTCACCGAGAAGATCCTCGGCTGGTACGAGGCCTTCGAGTTCCATCGCGTCTATCAGGCCGTCAATGAGTTTGCCATCGTTGACCTCAGCGCCTTCTACCTCGACGTGCTCAAGGACCGCATGTACACCTTCGCGCCGACGAATCACGCCCGGCGCTCGGCGCAAACTGTCCTCTGGCAGATAACCGAGGCGCTCGTTCGTCTCGTCGCCCCCATCCTCAGCTTCACCGCCGATGAGGTCTGGGAGTATCTCCCCGCGGTCGAGGGCCGTCCGGCAAGCGTGCATCTTGCGCTCTTCCCCAGGCCCGAGGATATCTACTCCTCCAATCCTGCCCCGGTGCTCGACGAGTGGAAGCAGCTCTTCGCGGTTCGCGACGAGGCGCTTCGCGTCCTGGAAGATGCACGCCAGGCCAAGCGCATCGGCAAGGGCCTTGAGGCGGAGTTGGAGATCGCGGCCTCCGGCGACTTGCTCCGGCTCCTGCAGCGCCATGCCGCAGGCCTCAAGGAGATCATCAATGTCTCCGCGGTCTCCGTAGTGGAAGGCGCCGAGCTCGCCGTCATCGCCCTGCCCGCCAGCGGCACCAAGTGCGCTCGCTGCTGGAACTTCATGCCGCAGGTCGCCGACTACGGCATCTGGCAGAACGTCTGCACGCGCTGCCACGACGCGCTGAAAGAGATGGGCATTGCGCCGCCGCAGGCCGGGGAGGCAGCACAATGAGCTTCTCTCTCCCTCGGCGTCTTCCATGGCTGCTCGCCATCTCTGCTCTCGTCATGCTGGCGGACCACATCACCAAGAAGTGGGTCGCCAGCCACATCCGCATCGGCGGCGCCATCCCCATCATCCCGGGCGTGCTCCGCATTACGCATTGGACCAACGAGGGCGCGGCATTCTCCATCTTCGCCGACTCCACCTCGCCGGCCACGGTGCGATGGGCTCTCGTCACCTTCTCGCTGGTGGCTGCGCTCGCCGTGCTCATCGCCATGGTGCGCCTGGGCTATCGCTTCACCCTCACCACTGTGGCGTTGTCGCTCATCTTCGCAGGAGCTCTGGGCAATGTTCACGATCGCATCTACTACGGTTCCGTCATCGACTTCATTGAAGTCCACATCTTCCGCTACCACTGGCCCGACTTCAACGTTGCAGACTCCTCCATCGTCACCGGCGCCTGTCTCCTCCTCGTGGATGCCTTCATCCCCAGGGAGGACGAGTCCGACGACGAAGACGAGACAGACGAAGAGCCCTGATAGCGGCCTGCGCGTCCTCACTGCCGCCGGCTCTCGTCTGCCACAGAACTCCTCCTCGCCCCGCCGCGTATCCTCTCCATCCGCCATCCTCAAGCGCGGGCAGGGTGCTTCCCTGCCTGCGCAGAGTCCATACCGGATACTCGTCATCCACTCCCATCTCACAGATCGCAGTAATTCCGCGCCATCGTTCGCCTCATGCGCTCAACCCATACGAGGAATGCATGCACAAAAGCCGCTGTTTTAGTTCATCTCATCCCGTTGTAGCCCTTGCGCTTCTCCTGTTCGCGGTTGCGCCCTTCGCCCGCGCGCAGCGTCTGCCCTCCACAGTTCTTCCGCAGCACTACGCCCTCACGCTCACCCCCGACCTGAAGACCGCCACCTTCACCGGCGTTGAGTCCATCGACGTTGACATCCAGCAACCCGTCACGGCCATCACGCTCAACGCCGCCGAAATTCAATTCCAGACTGTCACCATCGCTGCCGACGGCCAGAGCCAGGCAGCCACCGTCGCGCTCGACAAGGACAAGGAACAGGCAACCTTCACGTTCCCGCGCCAGTTGCCCGCCGGCAAGGCAGTCCTTCACATCCGTTACGCCGGAATCCTGAACAACGAGCTGCGCGGCTTCTATCTCTCTAAAACCGCGCGCCGCAACTACGCCGTCACGCAGTTCGAACCCACCGATGCGCGTCGTGCTTACCCGTCCTTTGATGAGCCGGCCTTCAAGGCCACCTACGATGTCTCGCTTGTCGTGGACTCCGGCGACACCGGCATCTCCAACGGCCCCATCGTCAGTGATACGCCGGGCCCCGTCGCCGGCAAGCACACGCTCAAGTTCCTCACCACGCCCAGAATGTCCACCTACCTCGTGGCATTCCTCGTCGGCGATTTCCAATGCAGTTCCGGCCAGGAGGATGGCGTGGCGATCCGCGTCTGCTCCACGCCCGACAAGGTGGCACTCACCTCCTACGGCGTTCAGGTCGCCCAGTACGTCCTGCATTACTACAACCATTATTTCGGCATCCCCTATCCGCTCAAAAAGCTGGACCTCATCGCGCTTCCTGACTTTGAGGCAGGCGCCATGGAAAACTTCGGAGCCATCACCTATCGCGAAACCGATCTGCTGATCGATCCCAGGACTGCCTCCGTCGGCGCGCAAAAGAATGTAGCCCTGGTCATCGCGCATGAAATGGCGCATCAGTGGTTCGGCGACCTCGTCACCATGCAGTGGTGGAACAACCTCTGGCTCAACGAGGGCTTTGCCACCTGGATGGAAAACAAGCCCGTCGCCGCCATGCATCCTGAGTGGAACATCGATCAGGATGTGGCCGCAGGCATGAACTCCACCCTCAATATCGACGCTGCTCCCACCACGCGCGCCATTCGCGCCAAGGCAGAGACCCCCGACGAAATCAACCAGATGTTCGACGGCATCGCCTACGGCAAGGCCAGCGACGTCCTCCTCAGCGTGGAAAACTATCTCGGACCTGAGGTCTTTCGCCAGGGCGTGCACAACTACCTCGTCGCGCATCTCTACGGAAACGCCACTGCCGAAGATTTCTGGAATGCACAAACCCAGGTCAGCCACAAGCCCGTCGACAAAATCATGGACTCGCTCGTGGCTCAGCCCGGCGAACCGCTGCTCACCTTCGGCGTGCCCGCCAACGGCTCTGTCCCCGTCGCGCAGCAGCGCTTCTTTTTAAGTCCCAGCATCACGCCTGACCCCGCGCAAAAGTGGACGCTCCCCGTCTGCTTCAAATCCTCCGGCAACAGTCAGGATTGCCGCGTGCTCACTCCCTCCGCCAACGCGCTACCGGCTCCCGCCTCCGGCCTCTTCTTTGCCAACGCCTTCGGCAAGGGCTACTACCGCAGCGTCTATGCGCCCGCTGCCTACAAGGCCATCGTCGCGCAGGTTGAGTCCAGCCTCTCCCCTGCCGAGCGCATCAGCCTCATCGGCGATGAGTGGGCTCAGGTCCGCGCCAACAAAGCCTCCGTCGGCGATTACCTCGCGCTCGTGCAAGCGGTCAAGGGCGACTCCAACGCCGCCGTGCTCAGCGTCGCGCTCAACGGATTCGGTTCTATCTACGCCAGAATCGCAAGCACGCCCGCGGAGAAGAACGCACTAGCCTCCTGGGTTCGCACTCAATTCTCCCCGGAATACAACCGCCTCAGTGCTCCCGCGCCCACTGACTCCGCCAACATGCGCGAGCTCCGAGCGCAGCTCTTCGCCGCGCTTGGCTTCTACGGCAAAGATCCAGCGGTCCTCGCCCAGGCGCGCAGCCTCGCGGAGCAATACCTGGCCAACCAAGCCTCCGTCGATCCAACCCTCGGACAAACCGCGCTCGCCATCGCGGCAGTCAACGGCGACAGCGCACTCTTCAACCAGTTGCAAGAGACCTACGAAACCTCCACAAGCCCTGAGATTCAGATCAGCGCGCTTCGCCTGCTCGCCCAGTTTGAGGAGCCCTCGCTGGCGCGGCGCGCGCTGGACTACGCCATCTCCGGCAAAGTCCGCAATCAGGACGTCGCATTCCAGTTCGCCATTGCCCTGCAGATGAGTGGCACCCGCCACCTGGCATGGCAATTCATCCAGTCCCACTGGGATAAGATCCAGCCCCAGCTCACCACCAACATGGGCGGAGCTTTGGTCGGCTCCACGGGCAGCTTCTGCACCGCATCCGCGCGCGACAACGTACAGCAGTTCTTCGCGGCACACAAAGTTGCCGCCGCCGATATCGCGCTCAAACACGCCGTGGAAAACATCAACGGCTGCATCGAACTGCGCAATCTGCAAGAGCCTCGACTCAAATCCTGGCTCGATTCACAACCAAAGCCCTAGCCGCGTCAGCACACGCTGCAAAGCAATGGCCGCCTGCGCAAAGCATGGCGGCCATCTTGTTTTACTTAGCTCTGTCGCTGCCGACTACCAGGCAATCTTCTCCGGCAAAAACTCCGCGAACAAATCATCGTAGTAGGGCTTCAGTTGCTGCATGTCCGGCTTCGCATGCCCCTTCGAGTACAAGTCATACTGGTTGAACTTCAGCACCCACTCCAGCATTGCCCTGTCCTGCTCATTCGTCAAATGCGCATAGGCCCCATGCCGATGCCACGGATAGAACGAATGAAACCGCAGCATGTACAAGGCTTCCACCGGCAGGTACGGCTTCATCACCTCGGCAATGTAGCCATCGTGCCCAAACGACATGTGCACGTTTTCCAGTCCGCAGTTCGGCTCATAGATTCCGTACTTCGTCTGATACTCCGCAACATGCCTGTCAGGATTGTTGGCAAAGTATTCGTGAAACACAATCGACTCTGACCAAGAGCAACCCACCGGAAACGTATCGCCCACCACGCCCCACTGCGGTTCGCCGTACAGGCACAAACACTTTCCCAGGTCATGCAGAAATCCGGTCAGCACCATCCAGCGCGGATGCCCGTCCTTCCGGATCGCCTCCGACGTTTGCAGCAGATGTTCAATCTGCGTCAGGTCCGTATCCGGATCGCTTTCGTCCACCAGCGTATTCAGAAACTCCGCGGCCTCCCACGTCGACTTCATCCCCTTCTGCAGGCTGAAGTACTCCTTCTCCTTGGCCAGCACATATGACACCGTCTGATTCTCATGGTTCAGCCGGTAGAACTCCGCCACGCCCGGCGTCGCGTTCGCGTCATATACGCGAAACTCCGCCTCCGTCTTGCCTTCCTTGTAGCGGCCCGCAACAAAGTCGTCCCACTGATCCAGTTGTTCCAGAGGTTGCGCCTGGGGAATCGATGCGCTCATCTTTGTCCTCCTCGCCGCGCTCGCCGTCGGCGATCATTCCGCGATTTCAGAATCGCGTTTGCCGAAGTTCTATCAAACGCGCGATACGCCAATCAACGGAATCTCTTCCTGCCGTCGTAATCCCTTCCCTGTCATCCCAAACACCCTTGCCTCTCGCGCGCAGCTTCCTTCTTTAAATCCTCTTCGCTGCGGTGTTACCTTGAAGACCAATATGATGCGATCCACCTTCGCCGTCCTCCTTGCTCTCGTTCTCGCGTCGCACATCGTGCCCGCCCAGGCTCCGCCCACCCGTGCGGTCCTCGCTGGCAAGCTCATCGACGTGCGCACCGGCCAGGTACGCAACCACGCCTACATCCTCATCGCCGGCGACCGCGTGCAGTCCATCGCGGACGCCGCGCCCTCCGGCATTCCGGTTACCGACCTCTCCGCATACACCGTGCTTCCCGGCCTCATTGACGCACACGGCCACATCCTCTCCAACCCCACCTCGCAAAACTTCGCCGACGAACTGCGCTCCTCCGTTGCACAGGACACCGTCTGGGGCGTCTACAACCTTCGCATCTGGCTTGACCACGGATTCACCTCCGTCCGCGACGCCTGCGAAGGCCCGCCCGACTATCCGCAGTTCGCGCTCCGTGCTTCCGTCGAGCGCGGCCTCATCCTCGGTCCTCGCATCACCGCCGCCGGCAGCTGCATCTCCGTCAGCGGCGGCCACGGAGACGGCGCGCCCTTTTCGCCGGACATCCAGTTGCCTCGCCCCAGGAACGTAGCCGACACTGTCGATGACATCGATCACGTCGTTCGTCGCGACATCAAGTACGGCGCCGATTGGATCAAGCTCATGGCGACCGGCGGCGTCATGGACCCTATCTCCGACTATCACGTGCAGGAACTCAGTGAAGCACAAATGGCCGAGGCCGTCGCCGTCGCCCATCGCGCCGGCAAAAAGGTCATGGCCCACGCCGAGGGCGCCGTCGGCATCAAGGCCGCCGTGCGTGCCGGCGTTGACTCCATCGAGCACGGCACCATGCTCGACGAGGAAGGCGCCAAGCTCATGGAAGAGCATCACACCTGGCTCGTTCCCACGCTCTATTGCTTCCAGCACGACATGATCACCGGCCTCAGCAAAGGCCGCGATCCCGCCTCCTTCGCCAAAGGCAAGGAGATTCTTGCGGCGCAGGGTCCCGCATTCAAGCTCGCGCTCCAGCACAACATCCGCATCGTCTACGGCACCGATGACGACGACGTGGACGAAGCCGTCTCAAAGGAATTCGGCGCTCTCGTTCGCGGCGGGCTCAGCACCCTGGGAGCCTTGCAGGCCGCCACCATCAACGCTGCCACCATGCTCGGCAAAGACAAGGATGTGGGCACCCTCGAGCCCGGCCGCTTTGCCGACATCGTTGCCGTACAAGGCGATCCGCTCAAGGACATCACCGTCATGGAACACGTCGCCTTCGTCATGAAGGGTGGACAGATCATCAAGGATCCCGCTCACCCCAATCGCAATCCCGTCCTCCACATCAAGTAACGTCCCGGCGCCGCAGAAAAAATCTCCTCCGCATCGTGCATACTGGCTGCACAGTGCGGAGGAGTCCGTTTCCCACTTTCGGTCTTGCGCTTACTTCTCCCGGAACTGCACCACCAGGTTCAGATCCACCGGAACCGCCTGATCGTCCAGCGTGGCCGGCGTAAATCGATAGGAGCGAACCGCCTCCAACACCCGCGCGTCGACACTCGGATTCACAGACTTGATCAACTCCACGTGCTCCGGCATTCCGTTTTCGTCCAACCTCATGCGCACCACCACCTTCTCCATGCTCAGGTTAGCGGTGCTGAAATCCGAGGTCATCACCTTGATCTTCGGTCCCGAGATCAGCTTGGGGGCAATCACCCCCGTGCTTACTCGTCTTGCCTGCGGCGCCGCGTACACATCCGACGCCGGCTGGGCTGCGGCAGATGCCGACAGCGCGTTCGGACTTCCGTTCCGTGCCTCGAAAATGACACCCTGGCCCTGCGTGCGTGTCTGGGCGTTGAGCAGCACGGTGGAGAAGAAGACTGCAGCTACTAGAATGTTTCGCATGATTGTCTCCAAGGTCAAGAGTGACCATCACCACAATATCCGCTCAGAAATACGATTGTCAATCTCAAAATTTTTCGCCAGCGTTATCAACCACTTGATGCGGCACGTCTCTGACTTTTCGCCACAAATTCATTTCCACGCCACAATTCGTTACCATCAAAGGTATGAAGCGCATTGCTCCTGGCCAAACGCTGATGATCGACGCGGACGACACGTTGTGGGAAAACAACGTCTACTTCGAGCGAGCCATCGCCGCCTTCATCGGCTATCTCAACCACCACACCTATTCGCCCGCAGAGGTGCGCCATGCCCTCAATGCCGTCGAAAGAGAGACCATCCTCGCACACGGCTATGGTCTCAGCAGCTTCACGCGCTCGCTTGTCACCTGCTTTGAGCGCCTCAGCCCGTCACCCATGACCGAGGAAAAGCGGCAGCGCGTCATCAGTTTCGCGCAGACCATCGCC
>JAJXXG010000470.1 GCA_021781255.1 Acidobacteriota bacterium | reverse complement strand
ACTGAAGGAAGGTGGTCTTCTATGTCGGAGGCAGATTCAATGCTGACTCGCATAATTTTGCGCAGCTCCGTGGGTTCAGTTCCATCGACGGCGAGCATGAGCGTCTGGCGAAGGAAGGGATCCTCGATGGAACGAAGGTCGTCATCGAGTGAGACGACACCATTGCGGCGCGCCTTGTTAGCAAAGCCGAGGAGCTGTTTGATGAGCTGGTCATTTTGCTTGCGGGGTGTGGCGAAGATGTGGGTGAGGCGGCGGAATGCAGCGAGGACTGTGGGTAAAGGGAACTGCAAAAGGACAGCGCCCATGGTGCCGCCAAAGACGATAAGAGCGGCTGTAGGCTGAAGGATTTGGCCGATGTTGCCACCTTCAATGGTGAGGCCGGTGAGAATGCCGGCGATGGCCACGATGACCCCGATGATGCTGCCTTTATCCATTGTTTGTGAATCGACTTGTCTCATAGCGCGGAGAGCCATGGTTAACGCTCCAGAGAGATGGGGCCGCGTGATTCCGGAGCCGGCGCACCGGTGGCGGCGGAATGGTCAAGAGTGGTGAGCGAGACGACACGCTGAAGGTCTCCCAGCGCCGGCAGTCGTCGAGCGACGGTGGCGAGAAGTCGAGCACGGTAAGCGAGAACACGCTCGACGATTTCATCGAGTTCCTCGCGCACGATGAGCTTTTCACCATTGACGAGCGTGAGCATGGTGTCCGGCGATGCCTCGGCGGTCTTGATGAGGTCGCTATTTAGGATCATGGGACTTCCGTTCAGGCGCGTGAGCTCGATCATGGCGGCGTACTCCTTCAACAAGGTGTATCGGCATGGGGCAGGAAAGGTTGAAGGAGACTGACTAAACAAGAAGGGAGTGTCCGCATTGGGACATGTGACCTAAGTGCCTAAAGTCGGTGCTTACCCAGCCGAAAAACTGCCCATACGCGGTAGCACGAATCCGGCGACAACCCAGGATGGAGAATTATGGGGGAGGCGACGGGGCGGGTAACCGCAAGAACCAACCTTGTAAAGGAGAAACCCATGTCGCTGGGTGTATTGAACAACCTTTCCGCAATGTATGCGGCGAACAACCTGAACAACACGCAGAACAGCCTGTCGAAGACGCTGCAACAGCTCTCCTCCGGCTCACGGATCAACTCCGGCGCCGATGATGCGGCCGGACTTTCACTGGTGAACGGCCTGCAGGCCAACTCGACCGCATTGACGCAGTCTGTGACAAACGCAACCGAAGGCTCTGGTCTTCTTCAGGTGGCCGATGGCGCTCTCTCGCAAGTGACGAACCTGCTCAACCGGGCCGTGACGCTGGCAACTGAAGCCTCGAACGGAACCCTCAACAGCTCGCAGCTGACTGCCGCCAATCAGGAGTATCAATCGATCCTGGACGAAATCAGCAACATTGGCGCCACTACAACCTACAACGGCAACCAGGTGTTCTCAGGCACCGCGGTGAATATTTACACCGGTGACTCGACCTCCACAGGTGGTTCGACTGACGCACTGAACATCAGCACGCTTTCCAGCAGCAACATCGGCGACACGAGCGGCACTCTGAGCTACGCTTCGCAGACCATCTCCTACACGGCCAGCGCCGGCTCAAACCTGAGCACGACCGACTTGACCAGCCAGGGCAATGCGCAGACGGCACTGACAGACCTGAACCAGGCGATAACCAATGTTGCGGCGCAGGATGGCTATGTGGGCTCGCAGATCAACACGCTGAATTCAGTGAGCCAGGTGATGGCGACCCAGCAGCAGAACATTGCGGCCGCACAGAACGCAGTGCAGGCCACTGACTACGCGCAGGCTTCGTCGAATCTGTCGAAGTACGAGATTCTGAGCCAGACCGGCATCTCCGCCCTTGCGCAGGCCAACAGCGTGCAGCAGGAAGTGACCAAGCTGTTGCAGTAGACCAAGCAACGCGCCTGAGCCTGCGAGGGAAATGGCGCAAGAACGGAAGGGCGTCCCGCGGGACGCCCTTCCATCCTGAAGGGCTGTGGCGGATGAGCGCCATGAGAGTTTTCCAATCCGCTTGAATGCCGGTTGGCGAACCAGATGCCTGAAATGGGCGCGCAGAGGAGACGATGGGCACGGTTGGACTGAATTTCGGATCACCGATTAGCGGTGCAGGTTTCGATGTGAGCGCGACAGTGGCGTCCATTGTGAACAACCTGAGGAATGTGGAGACGCCGTGGGACAACCAACTTGCATCACTGGGGAGCCAGGATGCGGTCCTTTCAAATCTCGGGAATCTGTTTTCAAGTTTGTCGAATGATCTTAGCCAGCTGACGGATTTTCAGGGAGCATTGGCGCAGAAGACGGGGTCAAGCTCAGATACAAACGTTCTTGGCTTGACGTCGGCATCGCCTACAGCAATTGCCGGGACGCACACGGTGGTGGTGAACAGCCTGGCGCAGACTTCAAGCGGCTACATGGATCCGATTACAAATGCGAGCGATACGCTCTCGGGATCAATCAGTATTCAGGTGGGTAGCGGAACCACTCAGACCGTTTCTGTAGGCTCCTCGAACCCGACTCTGGCAGGGCTTGCGGCGGCCATCAACTCCGCGGGAATTGGTGTAACGGCAAGCGTGCTGACCGACTCGTCGGGCTCACGGCTGAGCCTGGTTTCCGGCACCTCCGGTGCAAGTGGCAATCTGACTGTTAGCTCTTCGATCGTGGATACTACAAACGGTAACACCGCGCTGAACTATAACCCGGCGGTGACAGGCGCTGATGCTTCTCTGACGGTGGACGGTGTGAGCCTGACCAGTTCGTCCAATGTGGTGACGAATCTGATTCCGGGAGTGACTGTCCAGCTTTTGAGCACAAGCACGCCTGGTTCGCAGGTGCAGGTGGTGATTGGCAACTACAACACCGGCGTGGAAAGCGCAGTGGGAACCTTCGTTTCCGATTACAACTCACTGATTTCGGCCTTGAATGCGCAGCAAGGCAAGGACAGCGCCGGCAATCCTGAGCCGCTGTTCGGTTCACCAACGATTTCTTTGCTTCAACAGCAATTGCTGGCAGGACTCAACTCGCAGAATCCGGGTGGTTATCTGGATGCCATCCAGAACGCGAGTGATACGCTCTCGGGTTCCATCACAATTCAGGTGGGAACAGGAGCCGCGCAGACCATTACGCTGAACTCGGCGGACAATACACTCTCAGGGCTGGCTTCAGCGATCAATTCCGCGGGCATCGGCGTGACCGCAACGCTCTCGTCGAGTTCGACGGGAACTCAGTTGTTGCTTTCTTCGAATACAACGGGATCGGCCGGCAAACTGACAGTGACACCAGCGCTGAGCGATGTGACGACTGGCACTTCGATCAATTACAACGCAAACACTTCGGACATCCAGTCGCTGACGGGGCTTGGCATCAGCGTTGGCAACGATGGAACACTTTCACTGGATGCGACGACACTGGACTCGCTGTTGAATTCAAATTTCAGTGGGGTGGTTGGGTTTTTCCAGGACGCCAATAGCTGGGGCATGAATCTGACGACGGTACTGGCAAACGGTGGATCGACGTCTTCAAAGGGAATTCTGAAGCTGGCGGAAAATGCCAACAGTGCCGCGGAATCATCACTCCACCAGAACATCTCTCGAGAGGAACTGCTGATTTCAACACAGCAGAAACTGCTGACTGAGCAGCTGAACAGCGCGAACGAAATTCTACAGGCGATTCCGACGCAGCTGAACAGCGTGAACGAGATTTACGCAGCGATCAGCGGATATCAGACGATTAAGGGCTAAGGAGCCAGGGACGATGGATAATTACCGGGAATACGCATTGGAGGGCGCCTCGGCGGTGGATCTTGTGGTGGCGTTGTATGACGGGATGATTCGATTCCTGACCGCAGCTGCCGACGCGGCTGACCGGGGAGATGTGACAGGTCGAAGAGCAGCCGTGAAGCGTGCCATGGATATCATCATTCACCTCCAGGCCCGATTACGGATGGATGTGGGTGGGCGGCCAGCGGAGGCGCTGAGCGAGTTCTACGCGTCCATTTTTGCGCAGATTCTACAAGCGTCACTATCAGCATCGCGGGAGAAGTTTGAAAGTGCAATTGCGGGCATTCAAAATGTACGGGATGCATGGCGCCAAGTTGCACGGGAGACGAATGCTAGCGCATTGGAAGAGCCGCGAGGTTCCTGGCCCAGGCTGCAGGCGCATGAAACTGGAAGCTACAAGCGTGACGCCGAACTTGTTCGAGCGAGCGGATGGACCGCTTGAGCTTCAGCCGGCAACAGTGAGTTCTTCCTCAAGTTGCTGCTTCTGGTAGAGGCTGGCATAGTAGCCGTCGAGCATAAGGAGTTCTTCGTGGCGGCCGACTTCGACGATGCGGCCGTGGTCGAGAACTGCGATCATATCCGCATGCTGCACGGTAGAGACTCGGTGTGAGATGAGGATAGTGGTAGCCGTGGCGGTGTAATTACGCAAGCCGCTCAAAATGCGCTCTTCTGTGTAAGTGTCCACACTTGCCAAAGCATCATCAAGAATCAGGATGGGTGGACGACGCAGTAGTGCCCGGGCAATGGCGGAACGCTGCTTCTGACCACCGGAGAGCGTGAGTCCGCGCTCGCCGACCATGGTCTCAAACCCCTGGGGAAATTCTTCAAACTCACTGCGGATGTGAGCTGCCTCGGCTGCCTCGAGCATCTCCTCGACGGGGGCGTTTTGTGCGCCGAATAGTAGATTTTCGCGAATGGTTTCACTGAAGAGGAAAGTTTCCTGCGGGACCATGCCGATGTTGCGGCGCAGGACGGCGAGCGGGTAATCACGCACGGGCCGGCCGTCGATCAAGAGAGCGCCATCTGCGAGTTCGTAAAGACGCGGAATGAGATTGACAAGCGTGGTCTTTCCGCTGCCGGTAGGGCCCACGATAGCGAAGCTTGAGCCGGCGGGAATGCGCAGATTGATGTTGTGCAGAACGGGTGGTTCACCGTAAGAAAAGCTGAGGTTACGGAATTCGATCTCGCCTTTAAGGTCCGTGTCGGGCGAGATTGTGGTGTCTGCTGCGCGGTCGTCGATGGAGGGCTCAGCCATGAGCAGTTCATGGATGCGCTTTAGCGAGGCTGTGCCACGCTGGAAGATGTTGACCACCCAGCCCACGGCGATGATGGGCCAGATGAGCTGGATCATGTAAATGTTAAATGCGACGAAATCGCCGGCCGTAATGCGGTGGGCGAGCACTTCATGGCCGCCCACGAGAAGAGTGATGACCATGGAGATGCCGAGAATGAACTCGAGTGTGGGCCAGAGCATTCCCATAAGTTGCACGAGACGAAGCGCGCGGGAGATGTATTTCGAGTTGGCCTGCTCGAAGAGATGCATCTGCGACTCTTCGCGGGCAAAGGCGCGGACCAGACGCGCGCCGGAGTAATTTTCCTGAGCCTGGGCGGAGATTTCAGAGAAGCTTTCCTGGATGCGCTCAAAACGCTCGTGGATTTTGCGTCCGAGATATTGCACGAGGATGGAGGCCAGCGGCATGGGCGCCAGCGCAACCAAGGTGAGCCAGGCGCTGTAATGCAGCAGATAGAAGACTGCCCCGAGTGAAAAGAAAATTGTGTTGGCGCTATACATGAGCGCGGGACCGAGGAGCATGCGCACGGCATTGAGGTCATTGGTGGTGCGAGCCATGATGTCGCCGGTGCGGAAGCGCTGGTAGAAGGACGCATCTTGCAGTTCGAGCTTACGGAAGAGGTCATTGCGGATGTCGAATTCGATTTTGCGCGAGATGCCGATGAGGACCCAGCGCTGGGCATAAAGGAAGATGCCCTTGCCGGCGGAGATTGCGATGAGAAGACCGGCGAAGAAGAGGATTTGGCCGTGTGTGACGCTTTTATCGATCTTGTCGATTGCCATCCCCAGTACGCGCGGAAACTGGACGGAGAAGGCGTTGGTGGCAATGCAGGCGAGAAGACCCCAGAGATAACCCCAGCGGTAGCGGCGCATGTAATTGAAGAGCGGCCCAAGATCGCGAAGCATAGAACTATTCTACGGGTTTTCGCACAACTGGGAATGCGACAGAGCAGAATGACTTAAGTGGGCGTGCGCAGAAGGAGATAACCGCCGGTGAGTCCGAAGAGGATGTCAGGCGTCCATGCGGCAAGTGCAGCAGGCAGGTAGTTGACGCTGCCCATTGCACCAAACCAGCCATCTACAAACCAGTATGCGAGGGCGACCATGATGGCGACGGCAATGCCGGTGAGCGACCCACGGCGGCCCATAGAAAGCGCGAATGGAATGGCGAGGATGGCCATAACGATGGCGACCAGCGGATAGGCGAGCTTGTGCCAGAGCGCGACGCGGAGACGCATGGTGTCAAATCCACTCTGGCGAAGGTCGTTGATGTAGCGCTGGAGCTGGTTAAAGTTCATCTCCTGCGACTGCAGACTTTCCTTTTTGAAGTAGGTTGGCTGCTCGTGGATCTCAGGGAAGTTGCTGCGCTGGAACTCGTGGAAGTCCAGCTGCGTAGCGCCATGAAAATCGCGCACCCAACCGTTCTGGAAGACCCATTCGCCGTTATCGGAATTCCAGTACACGCGTGAGGCGAAGATTCGGCGAGTGAGGGTGAATGTGGTGGGGTTGAACTCGAAGATAGAAAGGTTAGCGAACTCGTTCCTGTCAGGATCGAAGAACTGGTAGTAGAAGATGCGGCCGGCTTCACCGTTGTCTGGATGGCCGAAGATCCATTTCTGCTCAGGGTGGAGGAAGGTTTGCGGTGGACGGCCCTTGATGATGTTGCGCAACGCTTCCTGTCGACGATTGGCCTGTGGAAGATAGAACTGGTCAAAGAGGAACAGACTGACAGACAGCACCGCGGCGATGGAAACGATGGGAACGACGAGGCGGTAAAGGCTGATGCCGGTGGCCTTCATGGCCACGATTTCGTTGTTACGGTTGAGAACGCCGAAGGTGACCAGAACGGAGATGAGTACGGCGAGGGGTGCGATCTGGTAAAGCATGCTGGGTGTGAGGTTGACGAGGTATTCACCGACGGTAAGCAGAGCGATGTGATTGCGAATGATATCGCCGACCAGCTCAAAGAAAGTGAAAATGAGCATGAGCAGGACGAAGCCGATGAGTACGAGCAAGAAGGTGCCCAGGAACTCGCGGATAACATATTCGTCGAGGATGCGGGGGAAAGCTCCACGGGCTGTGCTGCGCGCAGAGCGCGGCTGGAGGCGCGCAAAAAAGCTGCTGCGGTGTGTTTCCACGTGGTTGGTGTGAATTGTTCGCTTGATGCGAGGCAGCCGCGTGAACCATCTGGAAAATGCATTGAGTACGCGTCCGCCGGTGGCCATTTGCCACAGTAGAAAGAGACCACTGGCAGTGAAGACGAGATTTGCCAGCCAGACAGCGAGAAAAGGAGGCAGCTTACCCTGGCGGCCAAGCGCTACGCCCACGTAAGAGAGAACGTAATAAAGAATGACAAGGAGCAGGGTGAAGACGAAGCCTGAGCTTTTGCCGCCGCGCCGAGAAATGACTCCGAGCGGAACGCCGACCAGCATAAGAACTAGGCATGCGGCGGGGTAAGAGAAGCGAGATTGGAGTTCAAGGAGGTAGCGTCGCGGATCAGGGCCGCGGGTACGCTTGAGAAGCGCGCCGAAAGGCAGCGCGTAGATGGCGGTGTCCATGCGGCCGAGGTGAATATCACTTTGCGGGCCGAGGGTGAGGGGAAGGTCAGTGCTGCGGAAGGTGGAGATGGTGTATTGCTGAGGATTGGTGGCTACGGTCTCATGACGTGAGCCATCGCGCAGCCGCATGAGGAGTTGTTGCGAGGAATCCGAGGCGACAATGGCTGAGGCAGCGGTGGTGATTTTGGGATTAGCTGGATCGCTGACATCGGCCATGAAGACGTGATCCCAGTTGGATGCGCCGGTCCCGCCACGGACATTCTGGACATACAGGACGAAGTTGCGGAAATCCTCATAGAAGACGCGCGGTTGAATTTCGTAGGAGGCCTGCGAGGTCTCGAGGTAATGCTGCATGTTGAGGATCGCCTGGTTGGCCCGTGGCGCGATATAGAGCGAGTTGACGAGGCCGAAGAGCGTGCCACCGACAGCGATGATGGAGCCAACGCGGACGAAGTACCAGATGCCGAGGCCGGAGGCGCGCATGGCTACGATTTCGCTGTCGGCGGCAAGACGGCTGAGGCCCAGCAGAAGTCCGACCAACACTGCCATGGGTATGGTGACCTTGAAGGTGTTGGGCAGCATGAACAGGAAGATTTCGCCCACGCTTGTCCATGTGGAACTGTTGCGGACCAACATTTCCAGAATATGGGGCAGGTCGCGCATGAAGAGCACGAAAGTGAAGATGACGCATCCGATGAGCGTGTGAGATAGAGTTTCGCCGAGAATGTATCGGGTGAGGATGCGCACGGAATGCCCTTGCGGCTAGTGTATCTCCTGCGCCTATCTGGGATGCCGGCGTGCGGCAGGATGCCAGCGGCGAAGGCGAAGGCTGTTGGAGAGCACACTGACGGAGCTGAAG
>JAJXXG010000555.1 GCA_021781255.1 Acidobacteriota bacterium | reverse complement strand
GACGCCGATGTGGGGAAACTCTCGGCGGAAGGCGTCGATGGCCGGCAGCAGGTACATGCAGGTGTACTCGTTTGCCGCCAGTTGCAGGTGGCCGCGCTCCAGGCTTTTCAGCTCATCGAGGGCGCTCGCGGCCTCGCGGCGCAAAGCCAGCAGGCGCTGCGCGTAGTCGCGCAGCAGCACGCCGGCGGCAGTGAGCGAGCCGTCGCGCGCGGCGCGGTCGAAGAGGGATTCGCCCACCGCCATTTCGAGCTTGCGGATCACCTGGCTTACGGCGGGCTGGGTGCGATGCATGCGCACCGCAGCGCGGGAGAAACTGCGCTCCTCGGCCACGGCCAGAAAGGTTTCCAGATGGTTGAGTTCCATGGGAAGCTCCTAGATTCTAGCTCCTAGCTTCTAGCCGCTAGCTTCCTCTCACTGCTGCGAACAAGTGCGGCTCTCGTCAGTTTTCCGGCTTGCAGAGAAAACTCGACGGCCCCGCACCACCGACCGTTTTCAAGCGACGACGCCGGGCTGGAAGCCAAGAGCTGCTTCATAAGCAATTCTAATACATTCTAAAACAATAATAACTTTGCCTTATACAGCCAGGATGGGCGACAATAACAAAGATGGACGAGGTCGGTTTTCCATCAGGCGCACATATGATCAGCGATCACGTAGTATTCTTTGACACCACCCTGCGCGACGGCGAGCAGTCGCCGGGTTGCAGCATGACCACGCAGGAAAAGCTCACCATGGCCCACGCCCTGGAGGATTTAGGCGTGGACATTATCGAGGCCGGGTTCGCCATGGCCTCGGAAGGCGACTTTGCCGCCATAGCGACCATTACGCAAGCCATCCGCAAGCCGCGCATCGCGTCGCTGGCGCGCACAAAAACCGAGGACATCGAGATGGCGGCACGGGCGCTGCAGTTCGCCGACCGGTCGCGCATCCATATCTTTCTGGCCTCGAGCGATCTGCATCTTGAATACAAGCTGAAGATGAGCCGCGCAGAGGCGCTGGACCAATGCGGCGAATCGGTACGGCTGGCGCGGTCGCTGTGTGATGACGTGGAGTTTTCGCCCGAAGACGCGACGCGTTCCGACCGCGACTTCCTGGTGGAGATGGTGCGCATTGCCGTGGAAGCCGGCGCCACCACGATCAACATGCCCGACACCGTGGGCTACGTGATGCCCGAGGAGTACGGAGCGATGTTCCGCGAGGTACGCGAGCGCGTTCCCGGCCTCGACGAGAAGGGCGTGGTGCTTTCGGCGCACTGCCACGACGATCTGGGGTTGGCTGTGGCCAACTCTCTGGCCGCGATCCAGGCCGGTGCGCGCCAGGTGGAGTGCACCATCAACGGCATTGGCGAACGGGCCGGCAACGCATCTCTTGAGGAGATTGCCGCAGCGCTCTACGTGCGCGGAGACCGCTTCGGCGTGTCCAGCAGCATCAAATTGGACCAGCTTTATCCCACCAGCGAGGTTCTGGGCCAGCTCATCACCTTTAAGCCCTCCCCGAACAAAGCGGTGGTGGGCGCCAACGCCTTTGCGCACGAGTCGGGCATTCACCAGCATGGTATGCTGGCCAATCCGCTGTGCTATGAGATCATGACGCCGCAACTGGTGGGCGTGGCCAGAACGCATTTAGTGCTGGGCAAGCACTCCGGCCGCGCGGCGTTAAGGCACAGACTGGAACAGCTCGGCTTTACGGTCTCGCGCGATGAGTTGCAGCACGTGTATTACCGGTTTGTGGCGCTGGCCGACCGCAAGAAGAACATCTACGATCAGGATTTGGTCGGGCTGCTGCCCGACGGGATTCGCGAAAGGCGCAACGAGCCGGTGTCGGAGCTGGATTGAACGATACCCACCCTGGCCGCAAGAACAAAGACGCGGCGCCCAAAGGGCTCCCAGGTGGGGCACTTATAAGCAGGAAAGTCTTCTAAAAACTTAACACCAGGAAAAGAGAGAGAGAACACTCATGAAGTTGAAGATTCTGGTCACCGCCGGCGACGGCATCGGCCCTGAGATTGTCAAAGAAGCCCTCGCGGTGCTCGATGTAGTGGCGCAGACCGGCGGACATACCCTTGAACTCGACCACAAGCGCATCGGCGGCGTGGCGATTGAGCAGGATGGAACGCCCCTGCCCGCCGATACCGTTGCTGCCGCGCTCGATTCCCAGGCAGTATTCCTGGGCGCCGTGGGCGACGATAAATTCGATTCGCTTCCCGCGAGCAAGCGCCCTGAAAAGGGCCTGCTGGAACTGCGCGCCGCGCTGGGCGGCTTCGCCAATCTGCGCCCTGTCTTCGCCTTCAAAGAGCTTACGGTTAACAGCCCGCTGCGCCCCGAAATTATCGACGGCTGCGACATTCTTTTTATCCGCGAATTGCTCGGCGGGCTTTACTTCGGCAAGCCCCGTGGGTGGGAAAAGGCCAAGAACGAAGCTTTCAACACCATGATCTACACGAAGGACGAGGTTGTGCGCGTGGCGCGCATCGCCTTCCAACTGGCCCAGAAGCGCCGCAAGCATGTAACCAGCGTGGACAAGGCCAATGTACTTGAGGTTTCGCAACTGTGGCGCGCTGCAGTGATTGAAGTAGCCCAGGAGTTTCCTGATGTGACTCTGGAGCACCAGTTTGTGGATGCCATGTCAATGCACCTGATGAAGCGGCCGCGCGACTTTGATGTAGTGGTGACGGAGAATATGTTCGGCGACATTCTCACCGATGAGTCCTCTGTGATTACCGGCTCGCTGGGCATGCTGCCTTCAGCCACCATCGGGGGCAAAGTGAATTTGTATGAGCCGGCGCACGGCTCCGCGCCCAAACATGCGGGCAAGAACATTGCCAATCCGCTGGCGACGATCCTGACGGGCGCAATGCTTTTGCGCCACTCCTTTGGGCTTGAGGCTGAGGCTGACGCGATTGTCGCGGCGGTACGCAAGGTTCTGGAGCAAGGCTTCCGCACGCCGGACCTGGCTCGCACCAACCCCGAGGGATTGACTGTGCTCGGCACCCGTGAGATGGGCGCAAAGGTTTGCGAGACGGTTAAGACTTTGCTCGTGAATGCGTAGGGTTGTGGTTTCTCACCCTTGCGGCAAGAACAAAAGCGCCGTGCCCGGCCCGGCCTAGGGGGCACCCGGCTCGTGAATGCGCAGGTTTGCGGTTTCACATCCTTGCGGCAAAGACAAAGACGCCGTGCCCAGAGGGCGCCCAGATGGGGCATCCGGCGACCTCACAAGTTGGCAAGTTCGCGCAGTATTTTTTTAGGTACAAGGGAAAAACTTATGAGTTCCGAAGCAAAGACATTATTCGAAAAGGTCTGGGAGCAGCACGTGGTGGTCGAGCCCAAGGGCGAACCCACGCTGTTATACGTTGACCTGCAACTGCTGCACGAGGTGACATCGCCGCAGGCGTTTGAGGGGCTGCGGCTGGCGGGGCGCAAGGTGCGCCGGCCCGACCGCTCGATCGCCACCGTGGACCACAACATTCCTACAACGCTCGCCGGACGCGCCGTCATCCTGGACCAGATTGCGGCAAAGCAGATTGCCACACTGCGCGAGAACTGCCAGGAGTTTGGCATCGAGCTTTTCGACGTGGATTCGCCCAGCCAGGGAATTGTGCACATCATCGGGCCGGAGCTTGGCATCACCAAGCCGGGCATGACGATTGTCTGCGGCGATTCGCACACCTCGACGCACGGAGCTTTCGGGGCGCTGGCTTTCGGCATCGGCACCAGCGAAGTGGAGCACGTGCTGGCCACGCAGACGCTGCCGCAGTCGAAGCCGAAGACCTTCCGCATCGCGGTCGAGGGGCTGCTGCCGCGGGGCGTTACGGCCAAGGACATGATCCTGGCCATCATCGGCAAGATCGGCACCGACGGCGCCACCGGCTGCGTGATTGAATACGCGGGATCGGCAATACGCGGGCTTTCAATGGAAGGCCGCATGACCGTTTGCAATATGAGCATCGAAGCCGGCGCGCGCGCGGGCATGATCGCCCCCGACGACACGACCTTTGCTTATTTGAATGGACTGCTCCACAGTCCAAAGGGAGAAGCGTGGGACGCTGCGGTGCGCGAATGGCGCAAGCTGCCCAGCGATCCCGGCGCGAAGTTCGATCGCGAGCTGGTGATCGACGCTGCAACGCTCGCGCCCTATGTGAGTTGGGGCACCAGCCCCGGCATGGTGGCGCCGGTCACGGACGCAGTGCCCAATCCGGCGGAAGCAGAGACGGAGATCGGGCGCAAGGACTACGAACGCGCCCTCGAATATATGGGCCTGAAGGCGGGAACGCGCCTGGAAGAGATACCGATCGACCGCGTGTTTATCGGCTCCTGCACCAATGGGCGCATTGAGGATTTGCGCGCCGCGGCCCGCATTGCCCGCGGCCACAAGGTTGCCGCGAAGGTGAGTGCGATGGTGGTGCCCGGTTCGCAGGCGGTAAAGGCGCAGGCCGAGGCGGAGGGTCTCGACCACGTGTTTCGCATGGCCGGATTCGAGTGGCGCGAGCCTGGCTGCTCCATGTGCCTGGGCATGAATCCCGACATTTTATTGCCGGGCGAGCGCTGCGCTTCAACCAGCAACCGCAACTTCGAGGGCCGGCAGGGGCGCGGCGGACGCACGCACCTGGTTTCGCCTGAGATGGCTGCGGCTGCCGCCATTGCCGGGCACTTTGTGGACATTCGCAAGTGGGAGGTGAAGGGCTGATGGAACCATTTCGCACATTGACTGCGCTGGCCGCGCCGCTGGATCGCGCCAACGTGGATACCGACCAGATCATTCCGAAGCAGTTCCTGAAGCGCATCGAGCGCACGGGCTACGGCGATTTTCTGTTCTTCGACTGGCGGCGCACGGCGTCGGGCGAGCCTGATCCAGGGTTCGTGTTGAACGATCCGCGTTACCGAGACGCGAAGATCCTCATCGCGGGGAAAAATTTCGCGTGCGGGTCGAGCCGCGAGCACGCCGCGTGGGCGCTTTCGGATTACGGTTTTCGCGTGGTCATTGCGCCGACCTTCGCCGATATCTTTTTCTCGAACGCGGGCAAGAACGGGATTGTGCTGGTGCGGCTGAGCGAAGAGCAGGTGAGCCAACTGCTGGAAAACGCGAAGACGATTCCGGGCTACGAACTGACTGTCTCGCTGGAGGCGCAGACGGTGACGGACAGGCAGGGGTTCAGCGCAACATTTGAAGTCGATCCCTTCCGCAAGTTCTGCCTGCTTGAGGGGCTCGACGATATCGGATTGACGCTGCGCCACGCAGATGCGCTGAACGAGTTTGAAACGAAGCACGATGAGGCGGTTTGGCTGAAGGCGAAGTAAAGGCAGCTTCTAGCCGCTAGTTTGTCGCGCTGGTTCAGACGGCATTGGCAGTGGCGGATGCAGTGGAATAGAGAATCGCAGGTTTTGCTGAAGACGTTAAGTGTGGCACGAACAGGCCAGGAGCTAGAGGCTTGAAGCTAGGAGCTGGCGATGAGAGAAGCGAAGAGCTAATGACTATCGAAGGCAAGCGACAAAGCATTCCGATGACTGAAGGGCCGAGCCGCGCGGCTGCGCGTTCTTATCTGCGCGCCTCCGGTTTCACGAAAGAAGACCTGCACAAACCGATTATTGGAATTGCCAATACGTGGACCGAGATCGGCACCTGCAACATGCATCTGCGCGAGATCGCGGAAGCGTTGAAGGTAGGCATTCGCGAAGCGGGCGGCACGCCGATGGAGTTCAATACCGTCACCATCTCCGACGGCATCACCATGGGCACGCAGGGAATGAAGGCCTCTCTGGTCTCGCGCGAAGTGATCGCCGACTCAATCGAATTGGTTGCGCGCGGCAATCTTTTCGACGGCCTGGTGGGCATTGGCGGCTGCGACAAAAACATGCCCGGCATTATCATGGCGCTGTGCCGCCTGGATATTCCCGGCATGATGCTCTACGGCGGATCGATCGCGCCGGGCAAGTTAAATGGCGTCGACATTACGATTCAGAACGTGTTTGAAGGCATCGGCTCATACGCGGCGGGGCGCATCGATGAAGCCGGCCTGGAAGCTCTTGAAGCGAATGCCTGCCCTGGCGGGGGAGCCTGCGGCGGCCAGTTCACGGCCAACACCATGGCCATGAGCGGCGAGATTCTGGGCATTTCGCCGATTGAGCTTTCGGGCGTTCCTGCTACCGATACGAACAAATTCGAGGCGACGCGCGCGGCAGGCCGCATGTTGATGGATGCAGTGCGCGCCAATCGCCGCCCCTCGCAGATCATCACGCGCAAGTCACTCGAAAACACCATCGCCAGCGTGGCAGCCAGCGGCGGCTCGACCAACGCTGTGCTGCACCTGATTGCGATTGCGCGCGAGATGGGCATTGCGCTGAACATCGACGATTTCGATATCATCTCCAAGCGCACTCCCTACATTTGCTCGCTCACGCCGGCCGGCAAGTACGTGGCTTCGGATTACCAGGCCGCTGGCGGCTCGCGGCTGCTGGCCAAACGCATGATCGATGCAGGTTATGCCGACGGCTCGACGCTCACCATCAGTGGCAAGACGCTAGGGGAAGAAGCAGCGCAAGCCCAGGAGACGCCGGGGCAGGACGTAATAGGCACCTTCGAGAAGCCCATCAAGCCCAACGGCGGCCTAGTGATTTTGAAAGGCAACCTTGCGCCCGAGGGCTCGGTAATGAAGATTGCCGCAGCCAATCGCATGGAGCATCGCGGACCGGCGCGCGTGTTCGATTGCGAAGAGGATTGCTTTGAGGCCGTGCAGACAGGCAAGATCAAGCCCAACGACGTGCTTGTGATCCGCTATGAAGGCCCCAAAGGCGGGCCTGGCATGCGCGAAATGTTGCAGGTGACGGCTGCTGTGAGCGGCAATCCCGAGCTGAGCCCGACCGTGGCGCTGCTCACCGACGGCCGCTTCAGTGGCGCGACGCGAGGATTTACCGCGGGCCATGTGGCTCCCGAAGCGTTTGTCGGCGGGCCGATTGCCGCGGTGCGCGAGGGCGACATGATCCACTTCGACATTTCCAAGCGCACGCTGAATGTGGAAATCAGCGACGCGGAGATGGCGGCGCGGCTGAAGGGCTTCAAACCTCCAGCGCTGCGCTGGCCCAGCGGCGTTTTCCGCAAGTATGTGGACCGCGTGACATCGGCGTCAGAAGGGGCAACGACGTAAGAAACAGGGACCAGGGACTGCTGAAAATAGCTGCGAACAAGGAGTTGTTTATGGCGACCAAGGGAATCACGAAGGGAAAAGCAGGTGCTTCGAACGGGAGCACAGCTTCATCGAACGCGAATGCAGTGGAACCGCAGGCTCACCTGACCGCGCCCACGCGCCTCACGGGGGCTGAGATTCTGTGGGCCACGCTGGTGGGCGAGGGCGTCACCGACGTCTTCGGCTATCCGGGGGGCGCCATTCTGCCCGCCTACGATGCGCTGCGCAAGTTTCCCATCCGGCACGTGCTGGTGCGGCACGAGCAGGGCGCGGCGCACATGGCCGACGGTTACGCGCGCGCCTCGGGCGATGTGGGCGTGGCCATCGCGACCAGCGGGCCGGGCGCGACCAACCTGGTTACCGGCATTGCCACCGCCATGCTGGATTCGATTCCCATTGTCTGCATCACGGGCAATGTGTCCAGCAAGGTGCTGGGCACGGACGCATTTCAGGAGGTCGACATCACCGGCATCACGCTGCCGGTGACAAAGCATAATTTTCTGGTGAACAAGGCGGAGGATCTGGCGGGAGTGCTGCGCCAGGCGTTTCAAATCGCGCGTTCCGGCCGTCCCGGTCCAGTGCTGGTGGATATTACAAAAGATGCGCAGCAGGCGACGGCGGTGTTCGATTTCGACGCTGCCAAGCCAAGCCCGTATCGCCCGCATCCCATGCTGACCGTGGAGGAATCGGGCCTCGCCGCAGCCGCCGAACTGATTCTTAACGCCAAGCGGCCGGTGATTCTGGCCGGCCACGGAGTAATTGAATCGGGCGCCATGGAGCAGGTGCGCACGCTGGCCGAGCGGGCACAGATTCCTGTGGGGCTGACGCTGCTGGGGCTGGGCGGTTTTCCCGCTTCGCATCCCTTGAGCCTGGGCATGATGGGCATGCACGGCGAGGCGTGGGTGAATCACGCTATTCAGGAAGCCGATCTGCTGATTGCGTGCGGCATGCGTTTCGACGATCGCGTGACCGGCACGACTTCAACCTATGCCACCAAGGCCAAGAAGATCCATATCGAAGTGGACCCGGCGGAGATCAACAAGAATATCAAGGTGGATGTGGCGCTGGTGGGCGATTTGCGCGAGGTGCTGGAGCAGTTGCTGCCGCGCATTGGCGGGCGCGACGGCTCGGCGTGGCTCAAGTCAATTGAGGCCAGCAAGGGCGAGGTTGCGGTGCGCGACATCAAGAACCTGCCCGACCTGGGGCGCCTGTACGCGGCACACGTGATGCACGATCTGTGGCGGCTGACCGGCGGCGACGCCATTGTGGTGACGGACGTGGGCCAGCACCAGATGTGGGAGGCGCAGTACTTCCACCACGAGAAGCCGCGCACGCTCATCACCTCCGGCGGGCTGGGCACGATGGG
>JAJXXG010001040.1 GCA_021781255.1 Acidobacteriota bacterium | reverse complement strand
GGCACCGGTTCCTTCGGCTCTTCTGTCGTGAAGCTTGTAAACTCGCTCGTCCCTCCGCCGAGCCGCAGTACGCCCTGTTCTCCAAGTTCACGAAAGAGCGTAATCAACGCAGTGTTCTCCGCGGCAAAGAAGGCAGGATTCGCCAGCTGTGCCGACTCATAACTCAAGCCGATAAAGTCGGCCGGAACCGTTGACTGAGGCACATTGCGATTTACGCTGAGCGCCGCCTCAAGCACGCCTGATGCTTGCTCGGCATGCAACCATCTGGAGCGAAGTGTCGCGGATGCCAGAGAGCATCCAGCCATGTGCAGAAAGAGACGGCGCTTCATTCGAGCTCAACCTCCACCACGCTCGGGGCTGCAACTGTAGCAGCAATCTCTGCCTGCGCCGCAACCGCACGCCCGTCGATACGAACTGCACGAATACGCTCTCCCGCCTCAATCGGCGCATGCAGTACCACACCGCGCGACACACCATGCGGATCTATCGCGATGCGCCACACCTTCTTGGATACATGCTCTGCGCGCAGGCTCACCGTTCCGCCGGTTGTCACCGGAGCATCCTGCACCACAACCAACTTGCCCACCGGAACCCAGCTTGCCGGCAAGCCTGCCAGCAGATGCAACTTGCCGTCGCGCTCATTCACCAGCATGTCGCGCAGCAGCAGCACAAGGTTTGCATTCGCCCACGCCTCCGGCATGTCCCCCGTGCCCTCCATATTGCTGTGCTTGCTGTGCGGAGTCTCGCACGCACGCGGCAGGGTCACATCCACCAGGATCTCTTCTTTCCACACCTTCGTCGTGTAGCTGTGGTTCAGTGCTGCCGCAAGCATGTTCGCCGCCTTCTGCTTCTCTCCTCGCAACAGATACGTCTCAGCCATATTCATGGACTCGCCCGCCCACACGCCCGCCGGACCGGCCCACGCCACATTGGTCGGCAAACCCTGCTTCTCTTCCCGCTCCATGCGCGCAATCAAACCCGAGACGAGCGGATCCTCCGGCGAATAGAGTTGCGTGGGATACACCGCAAGAAAGCCTTGCGAATACGCTCCCTGCGGATACGTTGGCATCGCAGGAAGATACGGCGGCGTCTCCTTTTCCAGTGTTACGGCGCGGCGGACACTCTCGCGAATCGCGCCCGTATACGCGTCATACTCTTTACGGACCCACGTTGCATCGTTCATATAACCAAGTGTCTGCGCGGCCTCTGCTGTCGCTTGCTCCGCATACGCAGCAAGAAAATTATGCGAGAACGAGTGACCTTCCGGAAGCCCCGAGTCCCCATAGCTCCACGGCAACAGGCCATACCAGTACGGCTTCTCTCCGGGCTGTAGCGGAGGATCCGGCTCCGGCCTGCATCGCGAAGCAATCATGCGCCGCACAGGCCGCGCGCCCTCCGGCACGTCGCTCACGCCCTCCAGCGAACTCTCTTCGCGATGATCGCGAATCCACTCCGATGCATGCAGCATGTAAGGATAAGCCGCCGCCAGCCACTTCCGGTCTCGTGTAAACAGGTAGTAGTCCCACGCCGCAGCCACATTGCCACCGGCGTTGTCCCACGCGGGCCAGCCGCTCGCGGGTGGCCCATCCCACTCGCCATCATCATTGATGATGTGAAATGCATGCTCCACACTTTCGCGCGCGGGTCGCAAAAATCCGCCCACTTCGAGAGCGCGCGCCTGAAAATATTCGCCGCGCCCCCAGTACTGCCGATATACTGCGGGACCATCAAGCGTCCACAGATCACCGCGCGCATCATACTCCGTCAGAATCAGCACGTAGGCAAGCGAGGAATAGTAGAAGTCGCTCATTTCACGCTGCGGAAAGTCGAACTTCGTCGCCTGCGCCCACAGTCCATCCCACTGCTCAACAGCCTTGCGCAGCAGCACCTCCGGGCTTTCCTGGGATAACTCCATATTCCGTTTCGCCGGCCACTCGTACGGCACATGAACACAAACATCTCTGGTCGCATGTGCAGGCAGAGTGATATGCAAAGCCAACGTCAGGCCTCGATCCTCCGCACTGACTGTCGCGCCCGCAGCCTCGGTCACCAGGGCAACATCCTCACCCGCGCCGTTTTCCAGCATCGTGCTGACCACATGGCCAGGCAGATTGCGTTCACGACCGTTCAGCTTCAGCGTGGTGTCGATCGCGTTCTCTCCGTTGTTCGTCAGTCTCAATCGCACAACATCAAGGCCGCGTGCTCCGGAACTGGCCGTGGGTATCGCGCCCCGCTTGGCGTCAGGATCCACGGCAAAGGCCAGCTCATCCAAAACAACGCTCCCGGCCTCCAGCTTCGATTCAACGAATGGATATCTTCCTCGATACAACTCCTGGCTCTTCATCGCAAGAGCCTGCCCGCCCGCGAAGGCCTGTATCGCCAGCTCGCCATCCATCTGGCTGCTAAAGCCAATGGGAGAGTCCAGGGGCCTGCGCTTCAGGCTCCACTGCGACCATTTCAGATTCCCCTGCTTGTCCACGATTGTCTTGTGGCTGCCCATCGGCAGACCGATCAGGCTCTGTGCGTCTGTATTCGACCAGTGATGATCAATAACCACCTGGGCAGAGCCAGCCATGGCCGTCATCATGAAAACGCATCCCCACGCAGCTCTCAAGCCAAAACTCACATCTCACCTCTTGCCATTCTTCTATCGAGCGCGATCCGCCGCGCGTGCAGCGTCGAATGCACGCACAGTCCGCCTGGCAGTCCCTATTTCGCCGCGTCCGCGGTGGGCGATGCATAGGTGGAGAGCACGACGATCTCACCCGGCTGAACCACAACCTCGGCAGCAGGCGCAGCCACGGCATTCTCCTCTTCCAGCCCCGTGCGCTCCATCTGAACCCACGCCCCGTGCGCTCCATCTACCTTGACCATCTTCGGCGTAACCGAACGGTTCAGCAGGACAAGCGTCTCGCCACGGTCACTGGCAAATGCGGTCGTCAGCAAATCGTGGTCATCGCTCTCAGCGCCAATGCGCTGCATGCCCTTCAGAACGTGCCGGCTGTACGCGCCCAGCACGCGCAGTTGAAAGCTCGTGGCCACCGGCACCCAGCCTCGCGTCCGGTCCGGCTCCAGCAGCGCGCGCGATCCTGCAAATGTTGGTTGTTCCACATCCAGCAACAGCCAGCAATACATCAGCGCCACAGCGTCCAGCTCGGTCAGATTCTTGTGATATAGCTGCCCCGTCTGCAGAGCAATGCGATACGACGGCTCCTGATAATGTGGATCGTTAATGCAGATCTCCGTCGCCAGAAATGGCTTGCCTGCACTCGCCTCGTGCATGGCGCGCATGCGCGCGTCATAAAGGTCCGGATTCGCCAGAAACTCCTGAAAATCGTACTCGTGTGTCGCGGAGTAGTCGGTCGCGTTCCATGCAGCCGAATCTTTCTTGAGTTCCTTCGCACGCCCAATGCCCAGGAACATAAAGCTCGCGTCAGCCATGTGGATCTGCGTCGTTTGAAAGCCCGCCTCATCCAGCCTGTGCCGTAGCGTCCGTGTCATCTGGGCAAAGACTTCCGGTGGCTCCTCAGCTTCATTCTGAATGCCCACAATCAGCGGAGCGTGCCCCGTCGCCGCCTTCGCCTTCCGGCAATACTCCACAACGATCCGCGCATACTCCTCCGGATTCGCAGCGCGCTTCAGGGGCTTGTTCCATGCGTCAATCACTCCCGCGCGTTGGTATGGCGCCGTTGCCCATGCCGGCAGCGCCCACATCTCATACACCACATCCCCGCCCAGTGCCAGCACATGCCGGCTATACGCAAAGCTCGACACCTCTCCGTTCGGGAAGTTATCGCCGTAGTAGTGTGGCGCCGCATCGTGCAGATCTTCCAGATTGCTCAAATCCTGCTTGAGCGCCGTCCCCATCGGATACTCGCGCGACAGCAGCAGGTTGTATCTCTTCAAAATGTCCCAGTACTGCCGCTTGCCCGCGTCGCTCAGTTCCGCATAAGCCGGAATGCTTGGACTGCCGCCAAAGCCGAGCATCGTCTGGTGCTTCTCGGACGGCCGCAGCGTCACCGTGACGGCCTGTTGCTCCGGTTTCGTCATCACTCCTGCAACAACCAGATGCGCCGTGCGCGGCGCCGCATACATCAGCTGATGGCGCGTCACGTCAAAGAGCATTGGCGCCTCCAACATCTGTACGCCGTTCACAAGCACTCTCACAGCCAGATGCGCATCCGCAATCACCGTAACCGTGCGCGCTTCGCCAGTGAACTGCTTCTGCAGCGCAAGAACCTCCTTGACCGGATAGTTCCCCTGGCCCCCATAGAACCCCATCGAGTTGTAGTAGCGTTCCGCTATCCGGACCGAGCTCGACGTCAGCTCCACCGTGAATCCTGCATTCGGCCCCGTGAAGATCCAGCGCAATGCCGTCCTCTCCGGCAGCCCGCGATCCAGCCGAAGCGTTCGCTCAAACAGCGCCGTCAGGTCCTCGTGGAAATACGACCGCGCAATCTCATCCGGACGCGCCCATCCCGGACCGGCTGGGCCATCCGCGGCAAAGCGAAACGGGATACCCGCCGCATTGTTAGAGTCCGCAACTCGCGGCAGCTCCGTGGCCTGCTGTGCCCACGGCATCGCTGCTGCCATTATCAGTAGGAAGTACGTCAGCCATCGCATCGCAACGATTATCCCGGTGCCGCCTCACGTCATGTCAAGCGCGTTCCCGCAGCTTTTTTCACGCCGGCAGAACATCGTTCGTTCCCGGGCATTCCGCAGAGAACGCACTGCACTCGTCCAGGCACGCTTTGTTACCATGCGCTTTCCAAACGGAGGATGCATGACGCTCGATCGGATCTCGCGCCGCTCTTTTATGAAAGCTTCTGCCGCTGCTGCCTTGGTCAGCCCGGCCGCATCCCTCGCAGCACAGGAGGCTGGAGCCAGCCCGCCCAGCACCGTGCACGGCAGGCTCGCTTATCAGGAGCAGACGCGGGCCCGCCGCCTGGCCTGGTGGCAGGCGGCACGCTTCGGCATGTTCATCCATTTCGGGCTTTACAGCGTCATCGGCCAGCAGGAGTGGGTCATGGAGTCGGAGGGCATTCCCATTCCGCAATACGAACTCCTCGCGCAGCACTTCAAGCCCAGGGCCGGATTCGCGCAGGAGTGGGTCCGCCTTGCTCGGCGTGCTGGTCAAAAATATATGGTGCTCACCACCAAGCACCACGAGGGCTATTGCCTTTGGGATACAAAGCTCACCAACTTCAGCGCCGCCCGAACGGGTCCGGGCCGGGACCTCGTCCGCGAGTACGTCGAGGCGGCACGCGCCGCAGGCATGCGCATCGGCTTCTATTACTCCCTCATGGACTGGCATCATCCAGACGGCATGCGCTGCGCCACCGATGAGAATGCGCGCAGGCGCTTCGTCGATTACACACACGGCCTGCTTCGTGAGTTGATGACGAATTACGGCAAGATCGACATCCTCTGGTACGACGTAGCCCAGCCACTTACTCCCGAGCAGTGGGAGGCGGATCGCATGAATCGCATGGTCTTCGAACTGCAACCCGAGATCATCGTCAATAACCGCAACGGCCTCGATGGAGACTTTTCTACACCCGAGCACAAGATCCAGGCCGACAAGCGCGCATGGGAATCCTGCGAAACGATGAATCTTGGCTGGGGCTATCAGCAAGCCGACAACGAATGGAAATCCGCGCGCCGCATCCTCAAGGACCTCGCCACCTGCGCACAGCAGGGCGGCAACTATCTGCTCAACATCGGCCCGGAACCCGACGGCACGGTACCGGACGAATCGGTTCGTACGCTTGAGACTGTCGGCCGGTGGCTCTCAGTCAACGGCGAGTCCATTTACGACACGCAGGGCGGGGCCGCCCTCAGCTTTGGCAACTACACAAACTTCACTCGCAAGGGAAACACCCTGTACATCCACGTTTACTTCTGGCCCTCCGGCACACCAGCAGCCCAGTGGCTCCGCTTCTTTCAGCCGCCCACCGTCGTCGCAGTGGGCGGTCTGCATGCCAGTGTGCTTTCAGCAAGGCTGCTCAAGACAGGGCACCCCGTCACATTCACGCAAGACGAATTATCCTTGCGCATCACAGGGTTGCCGGAGCAGCCCATCGACGATCCGGTCACCGTCATCGCCTGCGAGTGCGACCAGCCACCCGTGGTCGATCATCACTCCATCCGCCCCAGGTGGCCGCGTTACAGCGTGGGTCTCAGCAGTTGAGCCTCATGCTGCCGCGTTTCATCTGATTGCAGTTCGATCCGGAGCGCTGTCTTCTTAGTACTCAAAGTCCAGCGAGAACTGCACTCTGCGTGGATCCGACTCCTGCGTGGGAGTATCAAAGTTCGCGCTTGGGCTCAGGTTCGATCCGAAGACATCGTTGTTCATCTCCACGTTCTGCCGGTTCAGCAAGTTGAATGATTCGGCCACAACATCCAGGTGGCCGCGCCAGATTGGAATCATCTTCAGCACGCGTAGATCAAAATCCAGCGTGCTTGGCGTTAGCATGCTGTTTCGCGCCATGCCCAGCGGACGCGCGGCAAAGGGATAGATATGCTCATCAGCACTGTCCATGCCCGTCAGCGGATTGTCAGGCATACCGCTGCCTGCAACAAGAATCGGGGCAAACTCCAATCCGTACACCAGCCTCTCAAAGGCATTCGGTTTGGCAGCCATTGCCGCATTCTGTGCGTCATCCAGGTCTGGCCCAATCACCCATAGCCCGCTCAGCACAAAACGTTGACGCTGATTCTGCAAAGACAGTGCCCGTTCCTGGTTCAGCGCATATGGGTTCTGTGGCTGCTCCGCGTCGTACGAGGCATCATCGATTGTCTTGGCGAAGGTATAGCCTGCCATCAGTTCCAGATCTTCCGTAAACTGGCGATTCACCGTCACCGTAGCGCCGTTGTAGCTTGAGCTGGCCGCTGTCTGGAATTCGTTTGTCGCATCATACAGAGGGTTCCGGCGCTGCGAAGAAAATACCAGCCGCCCAATCTGCTGTGGCGTGGGATTGCTGACGCCCAGACTACCCGCATCTCCTTCGGTCATCTGCACGGGCGGCAGCAAATTGCTGTTTACCGTGCGCCCCATCTTCACACCGTGCACAAAGCGATATTCTCCGCCGATGGTCCAGTCGCCCGGCAAGGATCGCTCAAAGCCAAGCGATGCAGTCTCCGCATATGGATTGGCAAGCGACCTTTGCGCTTGCCATATGCTCGGCGCAATATCCGCATCCGGTCTGGTGAAGAATGTAGACGACTGATAGAGTGCGGCGGCGCTTTGCCCTTCGGCAATCTGCTGCTCGGCGCCCTTCCCATTCCATTCTTCCACGCGGTTGATCGTCCCCAGCAGATAGCGATCGTAGAAAATGCCAAAGCCTCCTCGCACCACCCACTGCTTCTGCGGAGACCATGCAAATCCGAAGCGCGGACTGAGGTTCAGAGCATGATCCGGAATCGGCGACGGAAGCTGACTGCTCTCGTAGCGCATGCCAAAATCAAGCGCAAGGCTCCGCCAGGGAGTCCAATGGTCCTGCACGAACGCCGAACTCCGCAGTTCGCCAAAGTTCGTATTCGGATTGCCAAAGCTCTGCACGTAAAAATCCGCCTGCCCCGCCGCCAGCGCATCGACCGAAGGAAAAATGTACAGGCCTCCGAATCCATCTCTATCGGCCGCGCGCAGTCCGGTATGACTCACAGCGGCTCCGGCCTGCATCAGGTGCGCGCCGTGCTGCCAGATCAGGGCATCTCCCACATCAACATGGGTTTCATAGCGGCGGCTGTTTCCGTCATAGGGAGTGCCCAATGCCGCTATCCCCGTCACCACCACGCCGGGGCCATACGTGGATCCCGTCCGCAAAGCCACGCGTCGCTGTGCAACCTCGAATGTGCTCTGGCTCTCCAGGTGCGATGTAATGGAATCACTCCATGCCCCATTCACGCTGTTGTCGTCATAGAATGCAGAGCCGCGCGCACTCAGATCGGTCAAATCGTCCATATGAAAGGCATCGTTCACTGCTCTGTTGTTCGTCAGCGCATAGCGCAGCATCAGGCCGTTGCCGCTGTTGCCGAAATCCAGCCTGCCAGACAGTTCCGTCTCTTCATTGGTCGTAGGATAGAAACCCTGTTGCAGGCGGAACCCTTGCAGAGGGCCACTTTGCCGCAATGCGGAATCAATCCCCGCTGCCTTGTTTGCGCTAAAGTCGCTTGCTTCTTCGCCTCGCGCCATCTCCTGCTCGGCCGCTGCGTAGTAGAACAGCTTGTCGCGCCGCAAGGCTCCGCCAGTTGATACACCTGCACGCATGCGGCTCTCATCCGGCTTGCCGGGCGCAACCTCCAGCGCAGGCGTGCCATTCAGCGCGCCATTCTGCACAAAGAAGAATGCGTCGCCATGTTGCGTATTCGCGCCCGCGCGGGTCTCTACGTCAACAGATCCTCCAGCCGAACCACCCGCCTGCGCGGCATAGCCGTGATTCACCACCTGAAAGTCACTGATGGCCTCCGGCGACAACTCAGTGCGGCTCAACCCTGTGTACTCATCATTATCGTCAACCCCGTCTATATAGAGGGCGTTGCTCGACGGACGC
>JAJXXG010000995.1 GCA_021781255.1 Acidobacteriota bacterium | reverse complement strand
CCTCGGCCCCGGTGCGCGCCTGGTAGATGGCCGCGCGCAGCTTTGCGCCGCCCGGAACGCCATGCGTGAACCACGTGGCAAACTGCTTCATCTTGCCGGCCGTCTCGCCGTGGCGCGCATCGCGCGGCAGCGCCTGGCTTGCCTCGGCCTCATGCAGCAGCATTTCAAAGTAGGCGCGAATCATCTGGTAGCGGTCCTGCACCGTTGGCAGATCGTAGCGCCCCGTCGCGGTGTACTGCGCAATCTGCCGGAAGATCCACGGGTTCGCCGGCGCTGCGCGGCCAATCATCACCGCATCGCAGCCTGTGTGGGCCACCATGGCGGCCGCGTCCTCCGGCGTGCGGATGTCTCCGTTGCCAATCACCGGAATCGTAACCGCCTGCTTCACCGCTGCAATCCACTCCCACCGCGCCTGGCCGCTGTAGCCCTGCTCGCGGGTGCGCGCGTGCAGCGCCACGGCATTCAGCCCTTCGGCCTCCGCCATGCGCGCCAGCTCCACGCACACAATCTGCGCGTCATTCCAGCCCATGCGGAACTTCACGGTGAAGGGAATCGTCACTGCCTTGCGCACCGCGCGAAAAATCTCGGCAATCTTTGGCAGGTCGCGCAGCAGCCCCGAGCCGCCGTTGCAGCCCACAACGCGCTTGGCCGGGCAGCCCAGGTTCAGGTCCACCAGGTCAAAGCCCGTGTCTTCCACAATCCGCGCGGCGTCAGCCAACGTCTCCGCATTCGAGCCAAAGAGCTGCGCTCCGATCGGATGCTCGTCTTCATAGAAGGTCAGGTAGCGCTTGCGCTTGGCCTCGCGCATCCGGGAAAGTCCGTCCGCCGAGGTGAACTCGGTCATCAGCAGCCCGCAGCCGGACTGCGCATTGGTGACTGCCGACTCAATCGCGGATTCGCTGGGGTTGGCGGCGGCAGTGAACAGGCTGGCATGGCGAATGAAGCGCCGGAAGACCGTGTCCGTAACCCCGGCCATGGGTGCGAGCACCGTCGCAGGGCTCACCGCAACCGGGCCCATGCGCACCTCTGCCGGCACCCGCGTCTCCGCGGGCATCGCATGCACTTTGGGATTGTCCCAGTCTTTCTTTACGGTAAAACCCTTGCCTGCCATGGCGCACTGCTCCTAACGAACGTGGGCCCCCGCCGTGGCGGAGGCCCAATCGTACCAACTGCTTGCCTCGGCGTCGCTACTTGGCCGGAGCCGTCTCGCCGGCTTTGGCGTACTTGCGACGGAAGCGCTCCACGCGGCCCGCGGTGTCTACCAGGCGCTGCTTGCCGGTAAAGAACGGGTGGCAAGCCGAGCAGATTTCCACGTGAATGTCGCCCTTGTGCGTCGAGCGGGTCTCAAAGTTGTTTCCGCAGGCGCACAACACGCGCACTGCGTCGTAGTTGGGATGAATCTTTTCCTTGGGCATCTCTCGAAGACAAACCTTTCCTGCAATTCTTCTATTGTAGGGGGATTTGCCCGGTTTCGCAATCACCGGCCCCTATCGCCTACTGCGCCAGCGCCTTCGCAATGCCCGCTTCGGCCAGCGGAGCCATGATGGCATACCCGGCCGGCAGCGGATGCACGCCGTCCCGACTCAGCGCCGGCGGCAGCCCATCCTCCGCATCCTTCAGCGCCGAGTGGTAGTCCACGTAGACATAGCCCTTCTCCGCCGCATAGCTCTTGATCCATTTGTTCAGCGCGTCTATCTTCGGCGCCGGTTCCAGCCCGCGCTCCCACGGAAAGTCAAACGCCGGCGTCACTGAGCACAGCACCACCTTGATATGATTCGCCGTCGCCAGCTCTGCCATCGAGGCCAGATTGCCCTCCGACTGCTCCAGCGTCATCGGCCCGGTATTGCCCGCAATGTCGTTGGTTCCTGCCAGAATCACCACCACCTTCGGCTGCAGGCCAATCACATCCTGCCGGAAGCGCAACAGCATCTGCGGCGAAGTTTGCCCGCTGATGCCCCGATTGATGTAGGGCTTGCCCGGAAACGACACATCCAGGTGCCAGCCCTCGGTAATCGAGTCGCCCATGAACACCACGCGATTCTCGCCCGCTGCCGGCGGTCCCAGCTTGTCGTTCGCATCCTTGAATCGCGCCAGCCAGCCAAAGTCCGTCAGCAGTTGCTGGTCATGCTTCCGCCAGTAATCGTTGTCGGGATGTCCCGAAGCCGTGGCCGGTGCAGGCGCGGCTGCCGCGGTCTCCGGCTTGTTGCCGGGTTCCTGCGCGTCCACGACAGCCGAACCAGCCACCACGACCATTACGGCCGCCACCAACATGCGCAGTGCAAATAGGTTCACAGTTACCTCCTCAAGGGCGCGGCAATAGAATCGATTTTCTGCCCGCGCAACGATTGTAGGCAATCGCCCCCGCTCCCGCCACGGCTTTTCCACATAACCGGCCACAATCCCCACCGCCCTCCGCCCGCGCCGCATGCGCTACGCTTCTAAGAGTGATGAGCGAGTGTTCCATCTGCGGCGGAATCGGTCTGGTCCAGGTGCTTTCCCCCTCAGGCGTCTGGGGCACGCGCCCCTGCGAGTGCCAGCAACTGCAGCGCTATCATCGCCGCCTCGCCGCCGCGCAGATTCCCGAGCGCTATCGCCACTGCTCGCTTGACACCTACGAGACCGCGTTCAAGGGTGCCAATCCATCCCTTGCCCACGCCCTCATGAGCGCCCGCAAGTTTGCTGACGCTTACCCAGTCGATACCGCCGGCAACGGCCTGCTTTTCGTCGGCACATCCGGCCTTGGCAAGACCCACCTCGCCGTCGGCGTCCTCCAGCGCCTCGTGCAGGAGCGCGGCGTCAAAGGCCTCTTCTGCGATTACCGCGAGCTGCTCAAAAATATCCAGAACAGTTACAACCAGCAGGTCAGCACCACGGAGCTTGAGCTGCTGAAGCCTATCTTCGCCGCAGAGGTCCTGGTCCTCGACGACCTCGGCGCGCAAAAACCCAATGAGTGGGTCTGGGACACAGTCGCCCTCATCCTCAACACCCGCTACAACGACAAGCTCACCACCATCATCACCACCAACTACCCCGACCAGCCCGCCGGCGCAGGCTTCAAGCCCGCCAAGGAAGGCGCCACGCCCATCCGCGGTGAAGACACCCTCGGCGACCGCATCGGCGACCGCATGCGCTCCCGCCTCGCAGAGATGTGCGTCCGCATTGAAATGCACGGCGAAGACTTCCGCCAGTCCGTCAAGCGCGCCCGCTTCGGCTGAGAGCCCGCACGCGCTGTATTCTTTGCTTGCATTCCCAATCCGAAAGGATCGCCATGCGCAAATCGCTCGAAGCCATTGCGCTCATCGCCGTGGCTCTGCTCGTCTGGATTACCTGGGCAGCTCTCAGCGGGCCCAACCGCCTGCCGGACCGCATCCCGACGCACTTTGACGCTGCGGGCAACGCCAACGGCTGGGGCTCGCCGGCCGCGATCATCCTGCTGCCCATTGTCGCCATCGGGCTCTACTTCGCGATGAGCATCACCGCGCTCTTTCCCGGCGCGTTCCATTACCCCGTCCGCGCCACCCGCATGAGCCTGCCCCGGCTGCATAGCATCACCCTCAGCATGATTTGCTGGCTCAAGGCTGAGCTGTCCGGCTTCTTCGCTATCCTCCAGTGGGCCATCATCCGCGCCGCGCGCAGCGGCCAGGGAAGCCTCTTCGCATTCCTCGCCCCCGCATTGCTCGTGGTCGTCTTCTCAACCATCGGCTGGCACTTCGTCGCCATCTTCCACGCCGCAAAGGCCGGCAGCGGCCCTGTCAGCCCACCGGACAAGGCAATCGATTAAGCGATCACATAGCGCGATGTCCTGCCAGCCGGCCGCGCCCTGGAGCTATCGCTAAAGCTTCCCGGTGATCGCGCTCGCCATGTCCCTGAGCTGCTTGTCAACGGCTGCCCCGGAGCCGCTCGAACGCCCGCATGTCCAAGGAAATGTGCGTGATTCTACTCCGCGCAACCGCGTGGGCGTGAAGATAAAGAACAGGCGATCAGGCGTGGCCCGGCCCGGAAGCCCTTGCCGGGGCGCAAGCCGGTCGCTCAAGTCGCTTTAAAGGGTAGTCGCACAGAAGATGCAGCAGGACCATAGCGCAACGGCGCACGGCCTTCAGCGCAGGTGTCTCAGAACACCCAGACGCTCACCAGCACCAGCAGAATGGCGGCAACGGTCATCGCCTGGTACATCACATTCGAGCACCGTTTGCACTGCACAAGCCCGCTCTCTGGTGAGGGCAGCATGGGGGTAGCGGATTGGGGGGAGGTTTGCACGGTTTGCCATCCTCGCCTGTTCGGGCAATGACTTCAGAAACAGGGTTACGAATATCTGGTTTGACCGGTTCCCCGAACCTTGACCCTACTATTAGGAAGCCGATCCGATGCCAAGGGAATCAAACAAAAGGTGTAGACCCATTGCAATCGTGGTTCTCTTTCGGGTATATCGTCCGGCTCTGTCAATTTCTTCTCTTGTAATCTAAGAACGATGGGCACCACCCGATTCCTTTTGAGACGGGTGTAAAATCCCTTCGTGAGCACTGGACCTGATCTTCATCTTGTTCCGCCTGCTGAAACGCGCGAGCGCAACTGGCTGCCCCTCGTCATAGCCGCCGCTGCCGTTCTTGTTGTGGCCGCCGTTGTGGTCCTTTTGCTCGAACACGGCCGCAAGCAGCCGACCGTAACGCCGATATCTTCCGCGCTGGCCCCGTACGCAGCCAGCTTGCCCATCACCGGCCTGGTCATGAGCGAGTCCAGCAACCTAGCCGGAGGCAAAGTCACCTACGTCGATGGCCATATCGCCAACAAGGGGAGCCGCACCGTCAGCGGCATCACGGTGCAGGTGCTCTTCCGTGACCCGGCTAAAGAGGTCACGCAGAACGAGACCCAACCGCTCAAGCTCATCCGCATGCGCGATCCCTATATCGATGTCGAGCCGGTCTCTGCCGCGCCTCTCAAGCCCGGCGACGAGCGCGACTTCCGTCTCATCTTCGACGCCGTCTCGCCCGACTGGGATGGCGCTTACCCTGAGATCCGCATCATCCGCGTCGATTCCAATTAGCCCAGCGCCTCTTTACCCGGTAGAACTTACCCCAAACGGTAAAAATTACATGCGCACAACGCTGAGCCGCGTCCCAGGGCGCGGTGTCTCAGCGATCTAATTGCCCACAAGTAAAACACAATAAGCCACTTAATTCAGAGCGCAGCGCGCCCCTCACTTTGGCACGGTCATTGCTCTATAGAGAGGCAAGCGGCAAGAGACGATCAGCCGCAAGGAATTGGCAGTTCGATTCAAAGGGGGAACTAAAGACATGATCAACTCAAAGACAACTTCCCGAATTTTGCTTCCCAGCTCATTCGCAGCTTTTGTGCTGGCATCGGTTATGGCGGTTCCGGCGATGGCGCAGCAGGCGCAGAGCGCACCTCCGCCGGCGCAGCCGTCCTCTTCCACGGCCAACACCGACAAGGAAGGGTTCTGGGGGCATCTCAATCCCTTTGCCCGCAAGGTCTGGGTCAAGAAGCGGGTTGACCCGATCAACGACCGCCTCACCGAGCTTGACCAGGTCAACGCCAAGAATGCCAAGGATATTCAGGACGTGGACAGCCGCGCGCAGGCCGGCATCCATCAGGCGCAGTCCACCGCCGACGCGGCCAATCAGACGGCCACCGCGGCTGGATCCCAGGCTAAGAATGCCAATGACGTCGCGCAGGGCGCATCCGGTCACGTGGATCAGTTGAACACGACCGTGCATGGCCTGGACCAGTATCACCAGGTTACCGAGGCGGACGTTGCGTTCCGCGGTGGCAGCCCGGTCCTCTCTGCCGATGCGAAAAAGCAGCTTGACGATCTGGCTGCCAGCCTCGCCGGTCACCAGGGCTACATCCTCGAACTCGACGCACACTCGCCCGCCCACGGCGCCGCAGGCATCCAGAACTCGCAGCGGCTGGCCGAGTCGGTTGAGCGCTACCTCGTTACAGAACACCAGATTCCCGTCTACCGCATGCACTACGTTGCGCTGGGCAATGCCCAGGTTGCGGCCCCCGGCGAAACAGACACCAAGCCGGTCAGGACCAGCAGCGTGCACATTCGGTTGATGGAAAACAGTTTGGCGGCCCAGGAATCCGCATCTCCCCATGGTGTGGCTTCTTCGACGGGTGCGGAGCGGCCGTAAGCCGCGCAGCCACCCCCCTGAGGCTCTTTCCGCCCCGACGGCTCCCCGGTCGTCTGGCCGCCAAAAAAGCTCTCGCAACACGAGAGAACCAAGGCAACTTGGCCCCCGTCGAAAACGGGGGCCGTTTTTTGTCTGCTCACGCGTGAGGGCAAGCAACCCGCTCACGGATGCCGAATCTTTTCGATCTGCATCTTACTCAGTCGATGCTGAAAAATGATTTTTCAGAATGGCTTACATGACAACTGCTGGCCGATAGAAGCCGCCATGAGCTGGAACTGGCTACAGACGGCCAGGAGGGCGCGCAGAAAGTTGAGCCAAAAAGTTCTGAGGCTTGTGGAAGTTCATCGCTGCGACCGCCAGGACGGCACTGAACGCGTCACAGTAACTGCCTCTCAGGCGGTTTCGCTCCAGCCGGTGTTCGTTCTTCAAGTGTCCGATACTGGGCTCAACGGCGGCCCGGCGCTTCATCTGGCGCCACAGCCGGATCCTCTATGCACAACTCTCAGAGCTATGCCGGTGCATAGACAACATAGCCTCGCGGTGGTGCGGGAAACTCGCTGCTGCCTTCTGCGTTCGTGGTGCGTTCGCTCGGAGCAGCCGTATCCTGACCATCCCAGGCGACAGGGACAAACTTCTGGTTTTTCCAGTTTGTCTTCACCGTCGCGCCGCTCCACTTGTCGCCCAGGTTGTTGAGCACGTAGATCAGGCCAGATTGCTGCACGTTGTCATCGCGAAAGCCGGATCGCTGCATGATGTAAAGGTCCGGATCGACATGCAGAATCTGCGAATCGCCGCCGGCATGGCGATGGTGTGCGGCGATGAGAGCGTCAATTCCATTCGGTGTGCCGGTGCGGGCCAGACCGTTGTTGTAGTAGTCGTACCAGAAGACGCTGGGATAGCCCTCGTGGACCAGGATGTAGGAATATGCCAACATCTTGTCATTCACGATCATGTTGGCGCCCATGTCGTGGTTATCGACAAAGGTAACGGCCTTCCGGGGACTATTGGTAACTATGGCGCCGTCTTGTGTAAGCTCGCGCAGATCGTAGTGAAACGTGTCACAGACCTCCTTCAATTTGTAGCGTAGCGGGAAGTCGAATGCGGCCACCTGATTGTCCGAGAAGCCGTTCACCTTTGCGAGCCACTGCTCGATGCTTTCGCCGTCCTCCCAGTATTCGGCGACCACAAAGGGGCTGAACTCCTTGCCATCCTTGACGTAGCGATACTTGGCGATTGCGGCCAGCATCCACGCACCGTAGCCTTTAGCGAAGTCGAAGCGAAAACCGTCAAAACCCAACTCCTCGATAATCAACTGCGCGTATTCCATGATCGAGGTGTAGACGAGCGGATTGTGATGACAGAGGTGCGGGAAGTCGGCGAAGAGTTCGCCGTCCGGAGTAACCTCATACCGGCTGGGGTGGAAGCAGTTCCAATCCCGAGGGAAGCGGCCGCTTTTCGGATAGAATTTGGTCCAGCGCGTCTGTCCGTCGAGTGGGTTGGATTCCTCTTCGTCCCCTCCGGAGTTGTGGCTTATAACCATATCCGCATAACAACTCATCCCGTTGTCATGCACTTTCTTAATGAGAGCCTCGAGTTCTGCGCGATTGCCGTACCAGGTCTTGGTGCCGCCTTTCTGGTCATAGTCGCCCAGGTCGAAATAATCATAGGGGTCATAGCCCATCGAACGAGTCTGGGCCGACTTCGAGATGGGCGGAAGCCAGAGTGCATCGAAGCCTGATTTCGAAATGTCTTCAACATGTTCGGCAGCAAAATTCCACCAAGTGTGATCCTGTTTTTCTTCCGCGGGACAGTCCCAGTAGAATGCCTGCAACATTACGCTCATCGTCACTCCTGATTATTCTGTCAGCGTGAAATCGGCGGCGACTCGGCCTAAGAAGACAACTTCGTTATGTCTCGAAGGCCGGACAATCCTCTCCCTACCACATTGTCAGCTTCACGTTATCGACCCATTCATGAATTGGTTTCCCGGTGGAGCCCTGGTCCAATTGGTACTGAATGCCGATCATATCCGGCCAGGAAGTATAGTTGATCGTCCAGGTTTGGTTGAGCCCGTAGGGTTTACTATCGACGACGAGCGTGTCGTAGCGATACTGCGTGGGCTGACGCGCCCAACGTACCACTGGATGTGGTGCCAGGTATTCGGCGCCCAGAGCGGCAAGCGATTCCATTGAGGATCCAACGATTGCCCGCACTATCCCAGGTAGACCTGTAGCCGTCGCCAAAGTCGCACTGGCTCCCGATTCCAAACTCTCGGCCGCCCGCGACCGACATAACTCCAGCTTCGAAGATATTCTCATCCCAAAAGGAGGTCTGGTCTGTTTTGGGCACCCTGGCGAGAAAGGATCCATCTCGCCGGTTTCGGCCAGCAGGTCCCACTCC
>JAJXXG010001291.1 GCA_021781255.1 Acidobacteriota bacterium | reverse complement strand
ATGATTCCCGGTCCCTTCGGCGTCGGCAGCGCGCGTCCCAGCCGGAAGATGACCCCGCGCTCATACTCCCGCAAAATCTTGATGGAGTTCACCAGGTACAGCACCACAATGGCAATCAGAATCGCAAACGGAATCGGCAGTTCAGACATTGGGCCTTCCTCACTCAGCAGGGATTGTACTCCACGTTGACCTTCGCCATATCTCACACCACTGGCGCGTGTGATTGCTGCTCCTGTTCCGGCGTCACGCGCAGCAGATACTCCTCATGCCCCACCACGCGCAAACGTGCTCCCGCAGGCACCGGCGCGCTGGCCACAGCCCGCCAAATCTCTCCCTCCACCACAACGTGCCCCTCGGGCTCCAGCGGCTCCATAGCGGTTGCCGTGCTCCCAATCAGCGCATCCGCGCCCAGCCTCGCCTTCAGGCGTCGCGCGCGTACCGCCAGCCGCACCAGCAGCACCGTGATGCCGCCAAACCCCACGCTCACCGCAATCGCCACCCATGGGTGGATGGCCATCTCCGGCACCGGCGCGGCAATCAGCGTCAGGGTTCCAAACAGCAGGCACGCAATCCCGGCAATCGCCAGCGCGCCGTGGCCGCCAAACTTCGCCTCCAGCACCATCAGCACCACCGCCGCCACCAGCAGCAGCACCGCCGTGTAACGAATCGGCAGCAGATTCAGCCCAAAGACCGCCAGCAGCACCATCAGCGTCCCCAGCGTGCCGGGAACAATCGTGCCGGGCGTATTAAATTCCAGGTAGATAAGCAGCCCGCCGCCCACCAGCAGCAGCATGGCTATATTCGGATTCACCAGCCATCCCAGCAGCGTCTCGCGCAGCGTGGGCTTCATCGTCTCCACCCGGGCGCCCGCCAGATGCAGCGTCATCTTCGTCCCATCCAGGCGGGTAATCTCGCGGCCGTCCAGCTTGGCCAGCAGCTCCGCTTCGTTGGCGGCCGTCAGATCAATCAGGTTCTGCGCCAGCGCTTCCTCGGCCGTATACGAGTGGGACGATTGCACGGCGGCCTGCGCTGCCTCGGCGTTGCGATTCCGCTTGGTGACAAATGAGCGCAAGAACGCCTGCGCATCGTTCAGGATCTTCTGGTTCATCGTCTCATCCGGCTTGCCAAACTCCAGCACCGGATGCGCCGCTCCCGCGTTGGTTCCCGGAGCCATGGCCGCCACGTCCGCTGACTCCAGCAGAAAAAATCCCGCCGACCCTGCCCGCGCACCCGCCGGAGCCACATACACAATCACCGGCACCCGCGAGCTCAAAATCGCGCCGGCCATGGCCCGCGTCGACTCCAGCATCCCGCCCGGCGTGTCCAGCTCCACCAGCAGAGCCGCCGCGCCCTCTGAGTTGGCGCGCGCAATCGCTCTCTCCAGCATTCCGGCGCTCACCGGCTGGATCGTGTCATCCAGAACCAGCTTTTCCACCAGGGGCTGCTGTGCCCGCGCCGCAACCGCAAGACCGAGCACCAGCCCAATCAGAACTGCCATGCTGGCCAGCCTGCCGCTCCCAAACCCGCCTTCGACCTGAAGCATGGTCTGCTCCTACACTGCCTGCACCCAAACAACCTACTGCTTCGCGGCAGCTTTCGCTGCAATCTGTCGGCTTAAATCCTGCGCCGACCTGCTTCCGGGGTCAAGTTTCAGAGCTGCGCCGGCCTCTTTGCCCGCATCGTCCAGGTGACCGGCGGCAAGGTCCAGCCGCGCCAGCACCAGGTGCGCCTCCGCCAGCGGAGTCAGCGCCAAGGCCGCCTCCGCCTCCTTCCGCGCCGCTGCCACGTCGCCCGTGCGTTCCCGCACCTCGGCCAACCCCGCATGCGCCTCCGCCACCGATCCATCCGCGGCCACGGCAGACTGGTAAAGCCGTTCCGACTCCAGCAGCAACCCGCGATGCAGATAATCCTTTGCCTGCGCCGCCAGCCGCAGTGAGCGTTCCCGCGGCGACAGCGCAGCCAGCCGCGTTGCCTCCATCTGGTCCATCATCACCGCCGCCTGCCGAAACGCCGCCGCATCAAACGTGCGAACAATGCGCTCCAGCGGGTCGGCCTTCGCGTCTGCGTCCGTCGCTGTCTTCGCGGGCGTCTTCCACGCCGCCAGCAATCCCTGCGCCTCGCTGTCATTCGGACGCAGCTTCAGGGACTGGTTCAGCTCCGTCAGCGCCTCGACATCGGAGCCACGCCGCTTCAGGCTCACCGCCAGGTTAAAGTGGTAGTCCGCCACGCTCGGGTCAGCCGCTATCGCCTGCCGAAACAGCGCACCGCCGTCGTGTCCCTGGCGACTTACAGCAACGCCCTCATTGTTCAGCACTTCCGGCAGCGGCAACACCTGTGCAACGCCCTTGAACGCCGCCTCCGCCTTCGTATACTCCCCAAAAAACAGCAGGGAAAGCCCGCGATAAAACCCCGCCTCCAGCGCATCCGGACTGTTCTGTCCCACCCGCGCAAACGCCGCCGCGGCCTGCTCATACTGCTGCTCGGCGTAGTCCTCCCGGCCCAGCGCCATCCACGCCGGCGCAAAGTCCGAGCTCAGCTTCACCGCCTGTTCCAGGTGCCGCTGCCTCTCCGCCTGGTCCGGTTCCGTAATGCCGCGAATGTACTGCTCAAACGCGTCCACGCGAATCGTCTTGCCCGTGGCTACAAAGGTCTCTTCCGCCACGCTGAATCCCGGGTCCAGCACCCGCGTCAGCTTCCATGCCAGCGAGTCGAACACCGCAATCAGGTTCCGCAGGTCGCCCCGCGCAGTCACCATCTGGCTCATCCGCAGGTGCGGAACGTCCACCACACGCGCCTCGGCCACCAGGTCCGTGCCCTCCATGCGGTAGGCGCCCACAATAATTGAATCGGCATCCAGCGTCTGCGCCAGCTTCAGCGAGCTGGCTCGCGACGGCTGAAATCCTTCCGGCAGCCCCAGGTGGTCCAGCGCATACAGCCGGTCCTGCCGGTTCATCGGCGAGAAACCCGCTGAGGCAAACCGGCTGCTCAGCAGTTCCGCCGCCGCCTCCCGAATCCATTCCAGGCTCGGCTGTGCCGTACCGTTGTCAAACGGCAGCACCAGCAAAATCCGCCCGCGGTCCGCACCCGAACCCTCCTGGGCCTTTGACGCAGGCCCCTGGCCGCTTGCCTGCAGGGTCGGCCCCAGCCACATTCCTGCGGCCAGAACCACCGCCATGGCATGCCACCATGACCTGTATTTGCGCGATAAAGAAAAGAATTGCACGACAAACTGATTATAGGTTGTAACCCTCGCAGGCAACGTCTTCCTCCCGCAGAGTCCGTTCCCCTCACTGGCCCGGCCGCGGCATCTCCGCCATGGCCTCAAACTGCCGGTTAAAGCGAATCAGCGCAATCCACATCCCCCGGTCTTCCCGCGTCCACACCAGGTCTCCTCCCAGCCGCCTCGCAATCGCCTCCGGCGCCATGTCGTGGTGCAAATCAAAATAGCGCTCATCCAGCGCCTCTCCCCTCGTTCCCAGGCTGAAGGGCAGCGAAGGCGGATCGTACTTCGTGGAAAACACCAGCGCAGTGGAGTACCCGCCCGGCTCCGCGGCCGCACGGTCAATCTGCGCCGACGTAAAATCCTCCAGCCGGTAAACCGCATATGGACGCTTCAGGTACCCCAGCTCAGGCCGTGTCAGCTCGTCCGTCACCGGCCAGGCGCTCAGCACCGTCGAGTCTGGATATCGCTGGTTCAGTTGCGCAATTCCCGCCATGTGCATGCGAATCACATGCGCATATTGCAGGTTGTCCTCCGGCGCAAACCGGTACGGCGGATTCACAAACAGCGCAATCCCAAACGCAGCCGCGGAAAACGCCGCCAGCCCCTGCCAGTACGGCACGCGGCGATAAAACGTCGACACCGCCACCACGAGCACCAGCGGATACATCGGCAGCAGATACCGCGTGAGCAACGCGCCGCCCAGCACGCTGAATGCAATCGCGTTCGCAAGCAGCACAAAGAAGATCCGCCACAGCGTCTGCACGCTGATCGCGGCCCTCTCCCGCCCGCGGACATCCCGCCGCGGCTCCAGCATCAGGGCCGCCATCATCATCAGCACCGGCACAAACAGGTTCATGTGCGCCGTCAGATGCAGCAGCCGGTAGCCAAACGCCGCAACAATCCGTACCGGCGTCAGCGTCGCCTCGGCGTTGTAGCGCAAAAACTCCGGATTGCCGAACACAAATCCCGTCTTGGCGTAGTGCCACGCATACCAGCCCGCCAGCGGCGCCGGCGCAGCCGCAAACCAGGCCGCCTCCCGCCACAGCCGCACGCGCACCGGCCACTGCGCGCGAATGCTCGCCACCGCATTTACCGCCGCCAGCGTCAGCGGAACGGCAATGGATGTCTCCTTGCACAGCGCAGCCGCCGTAAAACACAGCGCCGCCACCCACGACTTGCGATGCCGGTCCGGCAGCGCATAGACCAATCCCCACACCGTGCACGCGGCGGCAAACATGTCCGCATGGGCCAGCGTGCTTTGCACAAACCAAACCGGATACAACGCTGTCAGCAGCACGGTCCAGAACGCAACCGCGGCGGATCCTGCCACGCGCAGGGCCAATCGCCACACGCCCACCAGCCCCAGCGACGCCACCATCAGCACCGCTTCGCGCGTCACCTCCGGCTCAAAGCCCGCCAGCTTCCACCACAACGCAAGATAGATGCTGGGCAACGGCGGATGCGCGTTGCTCAGCGTCGTCATCGGAATCAGCGAGCCCGTCCGGAAAAAATCCCACGCCGCCGGAATATAGTAGCCCGCCTCATCCCAGTAGTAGGGCAGCCGCATCAGCGTATAGTGGCTCGCATACAGCGCCACGAAGATCGCCGGGAAGATCATCCAGACAGGGAGCGGCCTATCCCTCCGCAGCTCAAAGCTTTGTATCAGGCGCAAGCGTCGCATCATGGCTTCCGGCTCTTGCCTAATTCACCGGTCCCTGCGGAAATCCATGGCTCTGCGGCTCCAGATTCAGCGTGCCGAAGGCCTGCTCATACTGGGCCAGGTTCTGCCCCAGTACATTCCACAGAGCCTTGGCCTGCTGCGGGCTCAGGTAGATCGCCTGGTGATTGCGAATCGTCACCTCTTCCGGGCTCTCGCTCGACGCCAGTCCGAATACAAGCTGAAAATCCCATACGCTCACGCGCACATGCACGCTGTTGGCATAAGATTCGCGGTAGTCCGCAGTCTGAGTGAGCTTTACTTGGGGCTGTGCTGGTGTTGTACTCATGATTCCACCAGCTTAGTGCATTACCCCGCCGGCTCGCCCGCGAACTTCGGCATCGCGCTGCCGCGCTGCCACCAGCCCTGGGCAGATTCCTGGTGCGAAAGGAGGGACTCGAACCCTCATGGGTTTCCCCGCCAGATCCTAAGTCTGGTGCGTCTGCCAATTCCGCCACTTTCGCCCGTCGGCAGATGCTCTACGCATCGCCGCTACAGAGAGCGCCAGCGGCCCGTAGCCACGGCTCTCTCTCCTTGGATTGTACTGTGTACGGTTCCCGATTGCGACAGCCGCTGAGCGCGCTCGGCCCAAACCTCGTCCTGCGCGCAACGCGCTCTTAGCCCAGAGTCTGCTGCTCCTACTCCGGTATCGGGCCTTCGCCCGGCGCAGGTCCCAGATTCTTCGGCTGCGGTTTCTTCTTCTCGTAAGGCTCGGGGCTTATCTTGCCCTGGTGGCAAGTCCCGCAGGTCACCGGCAACCCCGATCCCTCCACCTTGGCAATGTAGCTGCTGTTGATCTCATCGGTCATGGTGTACATCATCCGCGCCACATCCTTCATCGGCTTTGAGTCGTCCGCAAAGTTCAGCAGCGGCTTCCCATCCGGCCCCTTCTTCCCCGGAACCTCCGCGTGGCAGGCGGAGCACTCCACGCTCATGGAGTCAGACCACTCCTTCATCGTGTCGTGCACCTGCTGCCCCGTCGAGTTCTTCGGCAGCACCTTCAAGTTCGTCGGCGCCGGATAGATCTTCCCCGGCTGCGCAACCTTCACATCCGCGGTGGCGGGCCCCTGTGCCGCCCGCGAGACGCCGAAAGCCGCCACCGTCACCAGCGCCACGGCTGCCACCCATCGATGCCTGATTCTTCGCTTCACTTTTCCGCAATCCCTGTTCAACTTCGTTGCCTGCAATCTCTGTTGCCAACTACAAACAAGGATTCCTCCGCCTGCAATCAAACGGAGGAATCCTTTCATGCCTTCGCAGTCGATGAATTCCGCTCTACCAGGAATCCTTCGCCTTCTGCTGCTTCGACCAGAGGAACTCCACAATCTCGTGAATGTCCTCTTCGCTCAGCAGATGCTTCCACGACGGCATATACAGCGGCGGAGTCGGGCCTGAAGCGTTGTCCAGCGGAGGCATGCGCCCGTTCCGGATCACTTCAATCACCTCGTCCTTCGTGTAGTCATCCGACAGATGCAGCAGCGAGGGAACCTGTCCGCCCTGCGCATTCGGATGCGGCACGCCGCCCTGCAACTCGGTTCCGTGGCAACCCGCGCAACCAAAGCGTGCAAAGTTGCTCTTGCCCGCTTCAATCGCAGCATCCTCCGGCGTCAGCGTACTCTTCTTGCCAGACAGGATCAATTGCGCATCCTCGGATGTAGCCGTTGCCAGGTATGCCACCAATGCCTTGCGCGAGTTCGTATCCAGGTCGTACTCCGGCATGGCGCTGCCCGGATACACCAGCTGCGGATTCACCAGCTGCTCATCCAGCCACTCGCGCGAGTGACGCTGTGTCACGCCCATCAGATCCGGCCCGACCTTCGCGCCCACGCCGCCAATTGCATGGCAGACAATGCAGTTCTTCTCCACGAACAGTTCACGCCCGTAGCTCGAGCTCGGAATCGTGCGCAGGCTGGAGTAATACGTGCCCATATCCTGGTTCGTCAGAGAGAGCATGTAGTACGTCAGAGCGCGCGCCTGTTCCCGCGTAAAGTGAAAGTTCGGCATCGCCGAGCCCGGCGAAACCACCGACGGCGTAAGGAAGTGCTTCTCCAGCCACTCCGGCGACCGCTGGCTCGCTCCCTCTTCTGAGAGGTCCGGGCCAATGCTTCCGCCCACGCCATCCAGCTTGTGGCATCCACGGCAGCCCTGCGTCTCAAACAGGTGCCGTCCTTCCGCCAGCTCCGGAACACCCGGAATATCGCCTTCCTTGTGGCAGCGTCCGCACGAGGCCCGGATATAGTCCTTGGCAAGCAGCGGGGTCTGCCAGAAGTCGACATTCCCGTGTGCATTCTTCTGGTCCGTAGCCAGTCCCTGCCCACCGTGGCAGATCGTGCACCCGAACTTCGAAGGCACGTGCGGTCCCAGTCCAACGTGATAGCGGAACGGCTCCGGCGCATTCTTCATCGTCGGATCATCCACTCCAAGGTGGCAGGTCGTGCAGCGGTCCACCCGCTGCAGGCCCGGCAACAGCACCTGGTGAATCTCCAGGGGCGTCGCCAGTACCGCAGCCTTGGCGGCCGCATTCGGCTCGCCTTGTGCTTCAAGCTGCAGGAACTGGCGCTGATACGTCTTCCACGACGGTGTTGAGGCCTGCCATACGGCAGCCACAATCAACGCCAGTGCAAGCAAACTCAGTGCAAAAAAAGCCTGTGGTAATCTGCGTCCCATTACTCTGCCCCCGCAACAACATGTACCCACGGTGGAACCAGTGCCCAGCCCGGCCCTCGGAAGTAGGTCCCAATCACAATCAGGACCAGGTTGACGACAACAAAGATCGTGAACAACCAGATCGCCAGCTTTCGATCCTTCGGACGACGGCTCGGATTCCGGTCAAAGTAAGGGATGGCCAGCAGCGCAAGCACCATCACCGCCGGCGCCACCACACCGCCCAGCAGCGCGGAGTGGCTCACCAGCTCCTGCAAGCCCAGGAAGTACCACGGCGCCTTCGCCGGATTCGGTGTCTTCGCCGGGTTGGCCAGCTCTTCCAAAGGCGCATGGAAGAACAGCGAAATGGCCATGATGCCTGTTACCGTGGCCATCAGCGCCACGCCCTCGCGGAAGAACGCGAACGGATAGGAGAACGCCACATCCTCTTCTTCTTCCGGTGTGATCGTTTCAAAGATCGGCTTGCCCGTCACCACTTCCATCAGGCCGTAGGTCTTGTCCGTGGAAGCCGGCACGGCCTGCAGTTGTGCCACCTCGGGAGTGCCGCCAATCGTCACCAGCCCCTCAGGCTTCTTCGCCTTCAGCTTCCAAACCGGCCGCGACAGGCCGCCATCCTTGCGGATGCGCCAGAAGTGCACAACCGTAAACAGGATCACCATCGACGGCAGCACCGCCACGTGCAGCACATAGAAGCGCAGCAGCGCAGCCTCGCCCACCGTGTGGCCGCCCAGCAGCAGCTCGCGAATCTGTCCTCCCACCAGCGGCGCATAGCTGCCGATATTGGTTCCCACCGTGATCGCCCAGAACGCCAGCTGATCCCACGGCAACAGATATCCCGTGAAGGAAAGTCCCAGCGTCAACAGCAGCAGCACCACGCCAACCACCCAGTTGAACTGCCGTGGCTTTTTGTAGGAGCCCGTGTAGAACACGCGGCACATGTGCAGGAACACGCACACGACCATGCCGTGCGCCGCCCAG
>JAJXXG010000074.1 GCA_021781255.1 Acidobacteriota bacterium | reverse complement strand
AACTTCCACCTCCGCGAGAGGCAACTCATGCATCCAGCAGAGCAACTTCGGCAGGCGCTCAAAACCAAGCACCTTCTCATCGCTCCAGGCGCCATGGACTGCGTCTCAGCCGCAGTCGTTGAACAGAATGGATTTCCCGCGATTTATATGACCGGGATGGGCACCGCAGCCTGCCGGCTCGGCTTGCCCGATTATGGCCTCGCCACCATGACCGAGATGGTCGCCAACGCTTCGGCCATGACGAAAGCAGTGCGCATCCCCATCATTGCAGACGCCGATACCGGCTACGGTAACGAACTCAACATGACGCGCACGGTCATCGAGTATGAGCACATCGGCGTGGCCGGAATCCACGTGGAAGATCAGGTGTCGCCCAAGAAATGCGGCCATCTGGATCGAAAGATGGTGATTCCACGCAACGAGTTTGTCAGCAAGATCGCCGCCGCCGTCGCAGCCCGCCGCAATCCCGACTTCGTGATTATCGCCCGCACCGACTCCACCGCGGTTCTGGGATTCGACGAGGCCATCGATCGCGCGAACGCTGCTCTCGACGTGGGCGCGGACATGGCTCTTGTTGAAGCCCCCGAATCCACCGATCAGCTTCTCAAGGTTCCGCATCTGGTGCACGGGCCATGCGTGCTGAATATCCTGCTCGGCGGCAAAAGCCCACTGGTCTCTTTCGCGCACATTGAGCAGGCCGGCTACCGCCTCGCCTTTCTCTCCGACGTGCTGCTGGGATCGGCGTTTGCGGCCTACGACCACGCGCTGCGTGAGGTTAAAGACGCCGCCCGCGACGCGAGCGTTCTACAATTGCCGCACATTGCCCCCGCGCGGGAGATCTTCCGCCGCCTCGGTTCAGAGCACTGGGATGCCTTGCGCGCAGGCTAACCGCTCCGCGCGGCGGAGCCAAAACCGCCAGCCGTGCGTGGCCAGACGCAAAACCTGAGCAGCACCGACTTTGATGGATCGCGACGATCCGATCTGGCGCGACGGTTCCTCGCTGCCGCCATCGGACTCTGCCGCGGCGCCACTGCGTGCAGATGCAGTGGGAGCATCATTACTCCGCAACAACACTCCGCAACAACGATCCCAGCCCATGCCGCACAACCAAACCGTGACGCCAGATCGCGCTCCGTGCCGTGCGGTGCGGGCGGCTCGCATCCCGTTGTACCGCAATCGTCATTCAGTTCCACAAACTTTAACGCGCGCACGCGCAACTTTCATCATCAAGCGCGCAGGTGTGGACGAGTGAAACTTGTTTTGCACAGTCCTCCGCTTCCGGTCTCGGTTTAGGATGGGACTTGGACCATGTCAGACAACAAGAATCTTCCCACGCCCCTACTCCTTCATATTTCCAATCTTTTGAATGTTCCATTGCGCGGCCTCACCGCGGTCATCGAGCTGCTGGATGACGGCGGCACGGTGCCGTTTATCGCTCGCTACCGCAAGGAAGCCACAGGCAACCTGGACGAAGTGCAGATCCGCGCCATCGAAGAGAATCTGGCATACTTCCGCGAGCTCGAGGAGCGTCGCGCAAGCATTCTGGCCTCCATCGCAGAGCAGGGCAAGCTCAGCGATGAGCTGAAGGCGCGCATTGAAGCCACTCTCGACAAAAGCGAGCTTGAGGATCTCTATCTGCCCTACAAGCCCAAGCGCCGCACCAAAGCAACCATTGCGCGCGAAAAGGGTCTGGAGCCGCTGGCCGCCTACCTGTGGGCGCAGAAACAAACCGGGGAGGCGCTTGCAACCCTGGCGCCGAAGTTCGTGAATGCTGAACTCGGAGTCACCAGTGTTGACGAAGCTCTCGAGGGCGCGCGGCACATCGTGGCCGAGTGGATCAGCGAAGATGCCGACCTGCGCAAGGCGCTGCGCACACTCCTCTTTGACGAGGGAGTGGTCATCAGCCGCAAGACCCTGGACGGCGTGGACGAGCGCGAAAAATTCAAGATGTACTACGAGTACAAGGAACCGGTGAAGACCATCCCCTCGCACCGCATGCTGGCAATCCGCCGCGGCGAAGCGGAAAAGGTTCTTTACTTTCTCATCGACCTCGAAGAGGAGCGCGCGCTCGGCATCCTGCGCCGGCAGGTGCTCCGCGATCAGGGTGACTGGACTCCGCAACTTGAGCTCGCCCTCGAAGACGCATGGAAGCGGCTGCTGAACTCATCGATCCAGGCTGAGGTGCGGCTGGAGCTCAAGCACCGTTCGGACACGGAGGCGATCCAGGTTTTTCGCGACAACCTCTATAATCTGCTGCTCGCGCCCCCGGCCGGCCCGATCTCGGTGCTCGGCATCGATCCCGGCCTGCGCACGGGCTGCAAGGTCGCGATCGTGGATCAGACGGGCAAGCTGCTGGCGCACGACGTGCTCTACCTGCACACCTCCAAGAGCGCGAATATCGAAGCCGGCGCCAGGCTGGAGGCCTTGCTGCGCAAGCACACCGTGCGCGCCATCGCCATCGGCAACGGCACCGCCTCGCGAGAGACCGACGCCTTCGTGCGCGAGTTTTTGCGCGATAAAGGCATCCAGGAGATTTTTTCCGTCACCGTGAGCGAGGCCGGCGCCAGTGTCTACTCCGCCTCCGATGTGGCGCGGCAGGAGTTTCCCGACCTTGACCTGACGGTGCGCGGCGCAATCTCCATCGCGCGCCGTTTGCAGGATCCGCTCTCCGAACTCGTCAAGGTCGATCCCAAATCCATCGGCGTGGGCCAGTATCAACACGATGTCGATCAGCGCCAGCTTGCCGGCTCGCTCGAGAAAGTGGTTGAGAGCTGCGTGAACCGCGTGGGCGTGGACTTGAACACCTCGTCGTGGACGCTGCTGCGCTACGTCTCGGGCATCACGGAACGCACGGCCATGAACATCGTCACTTTCCGCAATGAACACGGCAGCTTCAGCTCGCGCACGCAGGTGCTCGACGTTCCCGGCATCGGCCCCAAAACCTTTGAGCAGGCCGCCGGATTTCTGCGCATTCGTAACGGAGAAAATCCGCTTGATATGACCGCGGTACACCCGGAATCGTACGCGGTGGTCGAGCAGATCGCGTCCATGCTCAACACCGGCGTGGCCGATCTGATTCGCGAGCCTGAAATGCTGGAAAAGGTGGACCGGAGCCGGCTCTCGGCCGGCGCCTACACCCTCGAAGATATCCTCGCCGAGCTGCGCAAGCCGGGACGCGATCCGCGCGATCAATTCGTCGCGCCGCAGTTCCACGAAGAAGTGCGCGAGATTGCGGATGTGCAGGCCGGGATGGTCCTGGAAGGCGTGGTCACGAACGTGACCAAATTCGGCGCTTTTGTTGACATCGGCGTGCATCAGGACGGCCTGGTGCACATCAGCGAGCTCTCCAACAAATTCATCAAAGATCCGGCCGATGCCGTGAAAACCGGACAGATCGTCAAGGTGAAGGTGCTCAGCGTTGATGCAAAGGCAATGCGCATCGGCCTCTCCATCAAGGCCCTGATGGCTCCCGCGGGCCGTCCGCAGCCGAAGAAGCAGGCGCCCGCGCCGCCCATGACATTCGAGCAAAAGCTGTCGGCGCTTTCGGCCAAGTGGACGGGCAGAGCTTGAATCGGCGGACCCTCCGCAGCAGAGCGGAAAGGATGAGACGCCTCAATTTCATCCTGCCGGTCTGGATTAGCCAGGAACGCGCCCAGGCGCGCGCAGCGTGGCGCTGAGTCCGGAGCTCCGCGAGAAGTCTCCGGCCCGGACAGCGCAAGCATAATAAAGAGGATGGACTATCTTTGGGGAACCACCATCCTGGTTGGATTCTACCTGGGAGGATCGGCGCTCCACCGCGCGGGCGTGCCGATTCCGGGCGGCGTCCTGGGCTTGCTGCTTTTCTATCTGGCGCTCGCCTCCGGGCTGCTCAAGACAGCGTGGGTCGAGCGGGCTTCAACCTTTCTGCTGCGTCACATGGTGCTGCTGTTTGTGCCGCTCACCATCGACCTCATGGATATGCGCGATCTGCTGTCGCGGCAATGGCTGGCGATCGTGGCCAGCCTGGTGGTCAGTCTGCCGGCAGTGCTGCTTACCACGGCGCTGCTCGGCCGCTGGATTCTTCCGGTCGAGCCGGGCCTGCATAAAGACGCCGACTGCGCCGGACAGGGTGAAGACCGATGAGCGCGTCCTTCTGGGCCGGAAATCCAGTCGTCAGCATTGCCGTTACCCTTCTCGCCTATGCCCTGGCGATCCGGCTGCACCGGCAATGGAAATGGATCCCCCCGATCGTCGCCGCCTGCGTCCCGGTGGTTGCCGTCCTGCTGATGCTGCGGGAACCTTACTCGCTTTACAATCGTGGCGGGAGTTACCTTACATGGTGGCTGGGACCGGCCACAGTTGCGCTTGGTTTTCCAATGCACAAGCACGGCGTCGTTCTGCGCCGCTCATTGCCGCGGCTGGCGTGCGTGGTGTTCGCAGGATCGATCGTCGGCATGTCAACCGCCGGCCTGACCGCCTGGCTGCTCCACGCGCCGCTGCCCGTGGTCATGTCTGCCGTGCCAAAATCGGTGACCACCCCCATCGCCATTGAGGTCTGCCGCGAGTTGAACGGCATTCCTCAGATCACCATCGCCATGGTCATTCTGGCCGGAGTGCTGGGCGCAACCTTCGGCGTGCCGCTGTTGCGGCTGCTGCGCGTGCACGACGATCGCGCCGTCGGAGCCGCCATCGGCACGGCCTCGCATGGAATTGGCACCGCCAGCCTGGTGCGTCAATCCGAGATGCGGGCCACCGTTTCCTCATGGGCAATGGCCGCCGCAGGGGTCTTCACTTCTCTTCTTGCCGCTCTACTGGCGCTGCTGATGCGCTGGTAATCCGGATTGCCGGAGATGTGGATTTGCGCTTCGGCATCACCGATTCAGGCCACGCGGATTCGACGCAGGAGAGAGTTCTGCGGCGCCGGACAGCGCAGTTGCCTCTGCGGTCGAAAGCGCGAAGCAGCGAACCCCTGCAACGCCTTCAGCTGCCAGGGGCGCAGCGCTGCCGCTCATACATGATGCGTGATGGCCTCGATAAACAGCACTCCGCCAATCAGAAGCAGTCCTGCATAAATGTATTGCAGAAACGCGGCGCTGGAAAAACGATGATTGGCGGCCCGGCCCAGAAACACCGCGGGCAGCATGACCGGCAACGAAATCAGGAACTCGTGTGTCACCGCACGGGTCCACAGCCCCGCGCTCCAGTACCCCAGCATTCCCAGCATGCTTGCCGGCAGGAAATACGCTTGCAGTGTGGCGCGAAAGCGCTGCGGCGACCACCTTCGCAGGGAGCCATAGATCACCAGCGGCGGCCCGTTCATACCGAATGCCCCGCCCAGCACGCCGGCCAGGAATCCTGACAACACCAGCAGCAATCGGTGCTCATGCTCCAGGCGGAGCAGGCGGCGTGTAATGAGTGAAAATGCGGCGAACAACACGATCAATAGGCCCAGGGCGGCCTTTACCAGGCGCGGATCCGCCCTGGTCAGCAGCAGCAATCCCAGCGGGATTCCGAAAAGCGTGGCGGTCAGCAGCCCGGCGGCACTGCGCAGATGGATATGCCGCCAGTCCTGCGCCACTACCACCGCTGCAATCGCGATGGAGAGCAGCACCGCCAGCGGCGCGGCCACCCGCAGCGGCATGCAAAACGCCAGCAGCGGAACCGCGATCAGCGCTTCGCCAAAGCCGAACGCCGAGCGGATGAAGGTGGCAAGGAATACGATCGCCAGAACAAGTAGAAGGGACGCGTGAATGGTGTCTCCCGGAAAAACGCGGCTGCGAAGATTCCACGAATGCGAATCCTGCCGATTACGGTCGGGCCTGAACGATCACCGGATACTCGCCCTCTGCGTTGCGTTGCGCATTCCCGGAAGAGACAACGAAGAGATAGCGCGAGCCGCCTGTGGCGCCTGCGAAAAGACTGGAAGGCAGATCGAACTCCGCGACCAGGATGCCGTCAATTCTTCGCGGAGGGTGAAGCTGTGCGATGGTAGTGAGAACGTTTCCTTCCCGCGTGACGGAGAGTGAAAATACGCGCGCGCCTACGGCATCGGGAATGACCCACTGCACGCGGATCATCTTCGTCGCGGGTTTAAGCTCGAGGACCGCGGCCGTGCCGGAGCGCGTGACAACGGGCTGCAGCAGCAGAACCGCAAGCGAATCGCCGGCGCGCTGCGCCGAGAGCGCCGCCGGCGCGCCCGCAGGCGATACCGGAGATCCAGAGCCATCCTGCGGCTCATGGCTTGCTTGCGGGCTTGAACTTGCAACCGGAGCCGGCGTGCCGGCATTGCGTAGATAGCCGTAAAACATGAGCAGACCCGTGGAAAGACATGCAAGCAGCGCCACCGCCAGCGGCCACCGCAGAAGATCCGCGCGCTTTACCGGCTCTGCCGGACCGGGTGGATTGAATCCATGCACCGCGGCGCGACGCAGCTCGGCCGGAGAAAATGCTTTCTTCACGCGGCGGCTTTGCCGGCGCGTGAGCCGCCCGGCGCGAAAATCGTCGAGCAGATCGTACTCTGCCTCCGCCACGCGGTCGGAATAATCACGGTCGCCCACAATACGTTCATCGAACTGTTCGCGCTCCTCCTTCGACAACTGTCCCAGCTTGTAGGCGAGCAGAAGCTGGCGGAGATCGACACCATCTTTCATAGGAGAGTGCTCTTTCTATGGGTGGCCTTTGCCACTGTTCCATCACGCCGCGGATCGCGCGCCAGGTAGCGCGACATACAGCTTTCAAGCGTGTCGCGGAGCCGGAGGGCCCGGTTGCGCAGCGCGTTCATGGCGATTCCCAGTTCGGCTGCAAGCGCCTGCCGGTTGCGAATTCTCTCGCTTCCATCACCGGAGTAATAGCGCGCAAGCAGTTCCCTGTTCTCGTTCGTCAAACCATTCATGCAGTGGCACAGCGCGTCATCGTACAGTTGATTCTCGTCCTCGCCGGAGGACCGATGCGCATAGAACCAGGACAGCCAGAGCAGCATCTTTTTTTCGCGGGTCTCTTTGGCGCGCTGCTCCAATAGCAGCATGCGCGCGATTCCGGCCGCGAATCGCGCCGGAGACTGGATCGGCTCCGAACCGCGATGGAGTTTATCGGCCAGACGATCGAGCGCAGTGTCGGCCAGCTCCTCCGGAAACGGACAATGGTTCCAGCGAAAAAAGCGGATTAAACGCTCGCGAAGATCCTCGTAGGCCTCACCGGCCTCGGCCGGTGAGGCCCCAATCGCATCCAGAAGCGCGTGCAACGCAGTCTTATCGAGGTCTTGGGTCATGGAGAAACCAGTGCAGCCAAAAGCATCTAATCAACAGGCGGATTCATTCCGATCCGCCAATTACCTTCTGCAATATAACCGGCCCAATCGTACGGAGGACTGTGGGCCGCCAGCATCTGCAGCTGCGCGGCGCGCAGTGCGCCGGAGATGCTCTGATGCCGGTCTAAAAGGGCCTGATAGAACCATGGAATCATTTTACCGGCTGCCGCGTCGTCGACCGTCCAGAGCGACCCGACTACGGCCGATGCCCCCGCGGACAGAAACGCCTGAGCCAGACCGGAGATGCCCTCGCCGGGAATCGATTTTCCCGCCGCGGTTCGGCAACCGTCGAGCACCACGAGCGAAATGGGCATCGGCGTGTGATAGATATCGTGCAGCCAGAGGATCCCGTCCTGATGACCGCCTTTACGGCCCAGCATGGATAGGACAATGCCGGAAAGCTCTGGACGCTGGGAGTCAACAACTGCGTGCGCCGCGAAGTGCGCGATGGCATAGTCGCTCCAGCGGAGCCCCATGACATGCGCCGGCGTGGCGTCGAAACCGAGCCACAGACTGGCGCGATTCGCTCCGGCGATCGATTCGATCGCTCGGGCTTCCAACTGCGAAGCGTCAAGGCGCGGCAGCGAGCTCAGATCGCGATCGATGGCGGAGCGCAGAACCGGCAGGCTGGGCTTGGCCGCGGCGAGAACCCGCGTGGGCGTGGGATCGGCATCCGTATGTTCGATCCGAGGATCAAACCGGTTGTAGACAGGATCGGCAAAGACTGCAATGCGGTCCAGTGGGCCGGAGCGGGGACGGCGGCTGAACAATGCCGCGGCCACTGCCGCCGAAGGCTCCTCCACCAGCTCGTACTGCGCAACCAGGTAGCCTGCTCCCGCATGAGGAAGCCGCAGAGCGGCAAAAGGCACCGAGGCGAGAGTGCCGTCAGGAACGATGAACAGCCGGCGCGTTGCCGCAGGCAGGCTGGCCGGCAGCAGCAGGCGGCCCAGATGCGCGGCCCGGCCCTCTACCTCCGCGTCAGCACGCGCGATCCGTTCCTGGCGCGAGGCCAGATCCTCGTTGGCGGGAAACTGCTCGCGCGCCAGCAGAGACCGCTGGAACAAGCCGGCGGCGGCGTCAAGCTCCGCCGTAGCGCAAAGCCGCGCGCCGCGCAGCGAATGCGCCGTCACCGTCCACAGCCAGACATCGCGCTCTCCAACCCAGTACTCCAGCAACGCGGTACGGTCGTCGAGCCGGCTCTGAATTCCTGGCAGCAGGTCTGTTAACACACGGTCCGATGCTAGGCTCGCCGGGGAGGCATTGCGTGCTTCATCTCGCTGCAGCGCCGCCGCCACGCTGTCTTC
>JAJXXG010000067.1 GCA_021781255.1 Acidobacteriota bacterium | reverse complement strand
CAGAGTGTAGTGCAGCTTGTTGAGATCGAGGTCGGCAAACTCCTGCCAGTCATTCAGAATGAGCAGCGCATCCGCGTCCTGCGCCGCCGCGTAGGGATCGTCCACATAGCGCATCTGCTCGCAGGGCGGAATGGCTTCCTTTGCGCGCAGCTCAGCCGCCGGATCATAGGCACTCACAATGCATCCTTCCTCCAGCAGCTTCCGCACAATGTCCAGCGCGGGCGACTCGCGCACGTCATCCGTGCCGCCCTTGAACGCCAGGCCGAGCACGCCGATTCTTTTTCCGCGAAAAGTCCAGAGCGCCGAGCGAACCTTCTGGAAGAAGCGCTCCCTCTGCTCGTCGTTGATCTTCTCCACTTCGCGCAGCAATCCGAAGTCCACGCCTACCAGCTCTGCGACGTTGCGGAAGGCTGCCACATCCTTGGGAAAGCATGAGCCGCCGTAGCCGATGCCCGCGCGCAGGAACTTGCCGCCGATGCGGCCGTCCATTCCGATGCCGCGGGCCACTTCTTCCACATCCGCGCCGGCGGCCTCGCAGATGTTGGCCACCGCGTTGATGAACGAAATCTTTGTGGCGAGAAAAGCGTTGGATGCGTGTTTGATGATCTCGGCCGCTTTGGTTGAGGTGAGCAGAATGGGCGGCGGGGTGTCTTCGCCGCGCGGCCCGGGTATCGCTTCCGCTGCGCGATAGTAGTGCCCTGCGGTGAGCGGCCGATAGATCCGCGCGAGCAGGTCGGAGGCGCGCTCAGTGGCCGCGCCAATCACGATGCGATCGGGATGCAGAAAGTCCACCACGGCGGTGCCTTCGCGCAAAAACTCAGGGTTCGATGCGATATCGAACATGTCCCGCGACACGCCGTTGCGCTCGATCACGCGGCGAATCCACTCATTGGTGTAAACCGGCACGGTACTCTTTTCAACGATGACCTTGTACGAGTCGATGGAGCGCGCAATCTCGCTGGCGACCGCATCCACATAGGAGAGGTCGGCGCTTCCCGAGCTGCCCTGCGGCGTTCCCACGGCAATGAAGATGGCCTGAGCGGCGCGCGTTGCGGCATGCAGGTCGGTGGTGAACTCCAGCCTGCCGGCGCGGTGGCGGCTCAGCAGCTCCGGCAGGTGCTCCTCGTGAATTGGAACACCGCCCTCGTGCAGGATGCGCACCTTGGCTTCGTCGTTGTCCACGCAGATAACGTGGTGGCCAATCTCGGCAAAGCACGCGGCTGCAACAAGTCCGACATATCCAGAGCCGACTACGGCAATGGTGATGGGTTGTGTCATCGAATCCTCTTTATGGTTATTACCGCGCGCGTGGAGAGCTGCGCAGTAATTGTTCTGGCTGCCACCCGGCAGGCGGCGCGCGATTCAGGCAAGACTCAGCTCGGAATAGGCTTCAAACAGGTCATTGAGGCTTGCATCGCTGCCGGCAAAGAGGCGGCCAAGAGGGCCACGCCCCAGGACAATGGCAATCAGTGTAAGAACCAGCGTCTTGGCGCTGGCGCTGCGCACCTCTCCACGCTCGACCCACGGCTCAAGATAGCGGGCGATCACCTCAACCTGCTCGCCGAGGTGGCGGCGCAGCAGGGGGTCGAGCTCTGAGCTCAGCTCAAGCGCGCTGAAGCTTAACAGCCGCAGCAGTTGAGGCTGCTGGAGCAGCGTGGTGGAGATCAGCTCGAAGGCGCAAGCCACCGCGCCGCGCGCGCTCTCGGCTTCCGCCAGGCGCGTGAGCAATTCTCCTCTGAGATGCACGCGCTTGAGCTCGGCGCTCAGCACGGCGAGATAGAGATCGCGCTTGCGCGGATAGTGGCGGTAGATTGTGACCTCGTTGACGGCAGCAGCCGCCGCTATTTCGCGGGTGCTGACGCCGTTGTATCCAAACTTTGCAAAGAGGGCCGCAGCCGTTTTCAGGATGCGTTCTTCCGTGCTGCTTCGTGCTATTCCAGGAGTTTCAGCCATAGATTTTTCCTGCCGATTGCCCCAGGGCGTCAGGGGTTTAGGTTTTTTGTTGCGCTCGGGATTTGACCTGGCCGGCGCGCGCCGCAGCGGTTGCGCAAGGCAAGCGGCGTGGAACGGCGATTATTCATGATTCCTGGAAACAGAGTCCTGAGGCGGCGCTCCGCATGGATCGTGCAGGGAGCCTAAGCGGCTGAAGAGAAAATGCCGTGTTGCCGTCAGGCGCTCTGCAGGCAGATGTCCGCGCCCAGGCCGGACATGCGGCTGACCACGCTGCGGTCTTCCAGCAGCTCCAGGTTCGATTCGTCCACTTCCACCGCGATGCTCTGCATGATCTGCCTGAGCGTGATGACCACGCGGCAGGCGCCTTTTCTTCTGAGCACGACGCCCTCCATGCCGGCAAACGTGCCGGAGAGGATGCGGACCTGCTGGCCGGCGATCAGGCGAGGATGCGGTTCAATCAACTGCTCCTCGAGCCCCCGGCGCAGCGCATCAATGTCGGTATCCGGCAGCGGCACAGGGTCGCGCCCCGCACTGCCAACAACCGCCAGCGCGCCAGGCACACTGAGCACGCGCACGCGCTCCGACAGGGGAATGCGCGCAAAGATGTAACAGGGAAAGAGCGGAAGATCGAGCGTGACCCGCAACCCGTTGCGCCACTTGCGCTCGGCGCGATAGAGCGGAAGGTAATGCTCAATCGCTCGCTGGCTGAAGTGCAGAGCCACCCGCTTCTCATGCCGGCTGGTAGTGTATACCGCGTACCAGCGGGTCGAAGTGGAGGCTTTAGACGAGCCTGGCGGCAAAGAAGTGGACGCATCGGGGAAAATTGCGCGTTCGATTTTTTGCAAGGCTTCGCCATCCTCACTTAGATCAAAGTCTTCCCGCTCGTGGCTGGCCGACTGCGGCGCGCCATTTCGCGGGCGAGTTGAAGATGCGAATGAAAGCAAGCGCTTCCATCCATTGAGCGATATGTGCCGAACCGGAGCGGGGTAGCTCCTGCGTCCTCAATATACCAGCCTGCCCACGGATTGCGGTAAAAATACGTTGACACCAAAGTATCAGGCCCGATGATGCCGCGAGATGGATCCGGTCAGGCAACCTGCAAGCACTTGCCAACATCGGCGGTCAGGCGGCCGGGGCTTCGCAATCAGGGGTCGTGGTACCCTCGAAGATGGGGAGTTATCGATATGGCGCATGGGTCCTGGCAGCCGGTTCGCGTCTACATGGATGGCAATGCCACCACGCCTCTGCTGCCCGAGGTGGTGCAGGCGATGCATCCCTATTGGATTGAACACTTTGGAAACGCCTCCTCGATCCACATGGAAGGCCAGCGGGCAAGGACCGCGATTGATCGCGCACGGGAGACGATGGCGGAGTTCTTCCACTGCCACGACGCAGAGGTGGTGTTCAACTCCGGTGGCACGGAGGGGGACAACACGGCTCTGTTTGGGCTGCTGCGTCCCGGCGACCACCTGATTACCACGGCGATTGAGCACTCGGCGGTGCTGCAGGCGGCCCAGCGGCTGGCTGCGCGGGGCGTTGAGGTGACGTATGTGGCTCCGCTGGTGAGCGGGCTGATGGACCCGGAAGAGATTCGCCGCGCGCTGCGGCCAGAGACCCGGCTGATCAGCGTGATGCTGGCCAACAACGAGACGGGAGTCTTGCAACCGGTTGAGGCCATTGGCAGAATTGCCGCCGAGGCGGGCGCGTACTTCCATATTGACGCCGTGCAGGGCGCGGGCAAGATTCCGCTGGATGTCCGGCGGATTGGCTGCCATCTACTGAGCATCAGCGGACACAAGATGCACGCGCCCAAGGGCGTGGGAGCGATGTTTGTGCGCCGCGGGACGCCGGTGGAAAGCCTGCTGGTGGGCGGAAGCCATGAGCGCCGCCGTCGCGCGGGCACGGAGAATGTGGCCGGCATTGTGGGGCTGGCCAAGGCCGCCCAGCTGGCCATGGAGAGCCTGGAAGACGGCACATTGGATCGCGTAGCGCGGCTGCGCGACCGGCTGGAAGCGGAGATTCTGAAGATGCCGGGCACGGGGCTGAATGGCGCAGGCGAGGACGGCAAGCCGGTTGCGCGCGCGGCCAACACGACGAACATCTGGTTTGACCAGCTTGAGGGCGAGGCGTTGGTCATCGCGCTGGATCTGAAGGGCGTGGCGGTTTCAGGCGGGTCGGCGTGCCACTCCGGCGCCACGGAGCCGAGCCACGTGCTGCTGGCCATGGGGCTCAACAAGAACCGGGCGCGCGCCAGCCTGCGCTTCAGCCTGCTGAAGACCGCTACCGATGCCGATGTGGACCGCGTGCTGCGGGTTGTGACGGAGGCCGTGGAGCGATTGCGGGCCATTTCGCCCGTGGCGGCGGGAACGCTGGGCTAACCGGAATTTTCAGCAGTTTCGATACGGGATTCATCTAAAAGAAGAGCACGATGCCTGAGCAGAACACGATTGCCGTAGCCATGTCCGGAGGGGTGGACTCCTCGACGGTTGCTGCGATGCTCGCGCAGAGCGGCGGCCAGGTGGTGGGGCTGACCCTGCAGCTCTGGGATCAGACGCGGCTGGCCGGGCGGCACGGCATTCCCGAGGCGCCGAAGGCCGGGCGCTGCTGCTCGCTGGACGATGTGTATGACGCGCGGCGCGTGGCGGAGCATCTGGGGATTCCCTACTACGTTGTGAAGCAGGAAGAGCGCTTTGAGCAGGATGTTGTCCGGCCCTTTGTGCGCGAGTACCTGGCGGGGCGCACGCCGATTCCCTGCTCGCTCTGCAACAACCACCTGAAGTTTGACCAGCTTTTGAAGACCGCGCGCAGCATTGGCGCAAGCCGCATCGCCACAGGCCACTACGCGGTGAACGAGTATGACGAGCGGCGCGGGCGGTGGATCCTGAAGCGCCCTGCGGATCTCGCCAAGGATCAGACGTACTTCCTCTTCGGCCTCACGCAGGAGCAGTTGGCGCACACGCTCTTCCCGCTGGGCCGGCTGACCAAGCCCGAGGTGCGCGCGCAGGCGCGGCAGCAGGGGCTGGCGCTGGCCGAAAAGCCCGATTCGCAGGAGATCTGCTTCATTCCCGGCGGCGACTACAAGCAGTTCCTCACGGCGTATTTGGAAGAGCAGGGCGAGCGGATGCCGGAGACGGCGGGTGAGCTTGTCGCCTCCTCGGGCGAGGTGCTGGGGCGGCACGAGGGCATTTCGAATTTCACTGTGGGCCAGCGCAAGGGGCTGGGCGTCGCTTCGCCGTCGCCGCTGTACGTGCTGCAGATTGACCCGGCCAGCCATCGCGTGACGGTGGGCGCGGACGCCGAGCTGGCCACCCGCACGCTGCGCGCCCGCGATCTGAACTGGATCAGCATTGCCGCGCTGACTGCGCCGATGCGCGTGAAGATCAAGATTCGCCACCGGCACGAGCCGGCCTGGGCCACGCTAGAGCCGGGAGCCGACGGCGAGGCCGTGGCCACCTTCGACGAGCCGCAGCGTGCCGTCACGCCCGGCCAATCAGCCGTCTTCTACGACGGCGACGAAGTGGTGGGCGGCGGCTGGATCGTCTGACCCGGTCCCACTCCGCAATGCCCGGGAGAGCACTTCTGCACCGGAGTGAAGCCTGGCTTTGCATCCATTCCGAATCGTAACTTCCGGATTGGCGGTCGGCCGCATCGCGCACTTGGGTTCCAACGGTGGCTTGTTGGCGGGGAAAAAAGGGCCTATAATTCCTCCGTTTCCGACGTTTCCGATTTCCTGATCGCTCAGTTCGCCGAAGCTGGGGAGGGGCACTCGCATGGGGAACGATCTCGACAGAATTGCTGCCCTCCTTTTGGAGAATGGGGGCAGTAAGGCCGACTGGGGCGATATTTCACACCTCAAGGGAGCGGCGTGTCCAAAGGGAGTCGCGAATAGATTCCTGCTGTGTTGTCTTCTTGATTGGCAATGGGATGCCGACGTAGCGTGGCGGAAAGGCGAGGAACTTGCCAGGAAGCTCGGCGATCCGGACGACATCTGGACGACGATCAGCTCCTTCTCAAAAGATCAATGGGATTCGAGATACGAGGAATTCGGTCGGCCGCACCGGTTTCACAGAGGCTACAGGCGCCTGTGGGCAATAGCAAACGACATCTGCGCTCGGTACGATGGCGACGCTCGGAGAATCTGGGCTGACAAATCCCCTTTCGAGGCACTCATTCATCTTTGGGCGCTAGGTTCAGGCGATCAAATTTCCCGCATGATCATTGGCGCGTTGCGCGACTGCGATCAGATCAAGGGCGACTCAGGCGACGTAAAGGCCGACCTTCACATCCGGCGTGTACTCGGTCGCGTTGTCTATGGTGAAGAAATCAAGGCTTCCGAAGCTGCCAAGGCCATTCAACTGGCCCGAACTCTGAACGCCGACCCGTGGAGCCTCGATCTGCCCCTGTGGAGCGTCGGGAAATCCTATTGCCGACCCACGAATCCAAGTTGCGAAAGCTGCTACTTACGACCACACTGTGACTACTATCACCGGCATGGTGCCGAAGGAACCGGCGGCAGTTCAGCGATTTGAGAGTTTCGGGAGTCCATTCTGAGAAGAGGAGCGAGTCCCATGAGCACGGAACCAGAAACTTCCTTGCCGGCTATCGTGATCGTGCTACGCGTAGTCGGGTGCCTCTGTCCAGTGGTTGCCGTTGTAATGGCGGGGGTTACCAACGCGAGTGACGCTGGTGTCTGGCTCATGGTCTTGAGTTCCCTTATCGCTACGCTGCTATGGTTTGCCCTTGGAAGCGTCATACGGCTGTTAAATCGGATTGAGAAGCGCCTGAGCCACTCCGACTCTGACGTTTCGCTCATTAGCGGCACCACGAATTTGCCGAGCTGAGCTTTTGCGATTTTTTGCGGGTCCGGCTGGCTCTGCGTGGATTGTCGGCTAACCGGCAATTACTCTCTGGTACCCTTTGCCGGATCGGAGGCTCCGCCTGCATTCGGCGGCAGCTTGATACTGCGCCGACGCTCGCTGCAGCGGAGCTGATCGTCACCAGTAGGCAGGCAAGTCTGGGAGAGCCGCGCCGCAAGCGCACTTCCCTTGCGCTTTCTCGCCGTCCATCATCCCGGCGCACGAGGGACAGCGCACCAGGCGACGATTTAACCAGGCTGGAACCCACACGCCGGTTATGCCGCCGCCGCCCAGGCCGCCCTCCATTACTCGTTCCATTGCGGAGCGGTGCTCAGTGCTTTTCATCAGCTGGGCTGTGGCTTCGGGTGATTCCCACGCGGTGATCGTCATCTTGCGATTTCCGACGTTCGCGCTGACCCAGCCGATGAATCCCGGCATCGAGAGCATCTCCGTGACGATCTTTCTGCCGCTCTCGCTCACCTCCTGCTTTTCCTCCTCCGTGCGGGCATCGATCCAGGTGATGCTGAAGGCTCCCGGGGTTGCGGTATTGCCGTTGGACGCGCGCATGCTGACTCCGAAAGAGAATGGGCCGATGGCGTTGGGTTGAATGATGACGTCGAGTCCCAGAGCGCGGGGCACTGCGGCGCTATCGAAATAGCCCTGGACGGACCGGATCTTGTCGCCTTCCACTTGAATGAAGTCGGCTCCCGGCAGCTCAATGGCGATGCCGGTGGGTGGAAGCCCGTTCAACGAACCTGTGTTGGTTCCTTTCATCAGCCACTCGGCACAGATCAGGCCAGAGTCGTTGTGTGTGATGCTGCCGGTCTCGAAGGAAAGATCGGGGAAGGCTGCCCAGAGGGCCTCGGCATTCGCGCCGATGGCGGCTCCAGAGAGCGGGCCGGGCGTTTTCGGGTCGTTGTAGGTGCCACCTTCGGCGAAGAGGGACACGATTGCAGTCGAATCATGGTGATTCCACGCATCGGTGTAGCGTTCCACGACGTGCAGAGAGTTGTGAGCCATTTGCGGATGCTAGCAATGCGCCGGGCCGAAGTCCACAGAATTCATGCCTTTGGGCCGATGGAATCCCAATCCGCGGAGGGCGTCGCGAGCACCCGGCCGGGCGCGTTCCCAAGGATGGGCCTTGGTGCGCTATACTGGCGCGGCACTGCTTCTCAGGGAGAAAGTCGATGATTGGGAAAACGTTTGCTAGAACGGCGGCTGCGGTTGTCGTGCTTCTTGGAGGAACTCTGCTCGTTGCGCAGGGCGCGCCTGCCACGCTCACCATCCACGCGAACCAGCCGGATCACGCTGTGAGTCCCACGCTCTATGGCCTGATGACCGAGGAGATTAACTACTCCTATGACGGCGGGTTGTATGCGGAGATGGTGCGCAACCGCACCTTTCGCGACGACTGGAGCGGCGTGCCCTACTGGTACCTGGTGGAGAACGGCAACGCGGCGGCGAAGATGGAGCCGGACCACACGACCGGACCCAGCGACGCCTTGAAGAACAGCATGCGCATCGATGTGGAAAAGGCCGACGCGCGCAACCAGGCCGGCGTGCTGAACGCGGGCTACTGGGGCATGGCGGTGCGGCCCAACACCACGTACAAGGGCTCGTTCTACGCCAAGGCCGGAAGCGGCGATCCGGGCCCTGTGACCGTGAGCCTGGTGGCGGACGACAGCGGCAAAGCGCTGGCGACGGCGACCGTCTCCGGCATCGGCACGGAGTGGAAGCAGTACGAATTCACGCTGAAGTCGGGCGCGGTAACGGCCTCGCCGGCCAACC
>JAJXXG010000381.1 GCA_021781255.1 Acidobacteriota bacterium | reverse complement strand
TTCCACGGGCTCATCTTCCTGAAAGAAGTAGCGCTCGTATCCGAACTTTTTTGCCGCTTGGCGCACGAGTGAAACCAGCCAGTCCGTGGAGCGGTCCTCGCGCTGTATGTCGAGGTCCTTGTCGCCGATCATGTCGGCCAGCATGAAGGCCTTGATGCGGCCCAGCGTCCCGTCGCGGCCCCACTTCGCGGCCAGATGCCGGCTGCCGTAGGTCGAGTCCGAGGCCGTCCAGCTCTTGATGGCTTCCTCGCCGTCAAAGAAGACCAGCCACACGGAGTAGCCTTCGAGCTTTTTGCCGTGCGCGGTTTGCTCCCGCAACTGGTCGCCGATGGCCATTAGCAGGCCAGTTGTTGCGGCTCCGTCGTTTGCGCCGACAAAGTTGATGTTGCGCAGGGGATAGTTGGTTTCGTAGTGCGAGGCCAGCACGATGACGCCGTCCTTCGTGCCCGGATAGCGCACGATGAAGTTGCGCATAACCACCGGGCCGATGGGCGTGTCGGCGGTGAAGGCGTCCTCTTCAAGCTGGTCATGCGCAAAGTGGCTGCGCAGAAACTGCTCGGCCTTGACGTGCCCCTGGCTGGTGGGCCAGCGCGGGCCAATGGCCACGAACTCGCGCGCGTACTCATAGGCCCTTTCGCCGTTGAAGCGCGCCTGCGCCTGCGCGGCCAGCGGAGCGGCCATCAGCAGCCCCGCCACGGCGCTTCTCCAAAACGAGGAAAACATCATTGCGCGGATTCCTTCGCCTTGCGGCGCGAGGGGTGAACCCACCACGCCACGCCGATGCCGATCAGGTACAGCGCCAGCATGGGAATGGCATAGATGCACATGGTCCACGGGTCGGGGCTGGGCGTGATGATGGCAGCCACCAGAAACACGGCCAGAATCGCATAGCGGATGTTCTTCCACAGGAAGCGGGGGCTCACAATGCCGAACATGGCCAGGAAGAAGATGAGCACCGGCATTTCAAAGCTGATGCCCAGGCCCAGGATCACCGAGAGGAAAAAGGCCGTGTACTCCTCGATGGTGATGATGGCGTTGAACTTGCTGCCGAAGTCGACGATCAGAATTTTGAGCGCGCCGGGAAGCACCCAGAAATAGCCGAATGAAGCCCCCAGCAGAAACAGCCCGACCGTGGCGCCCATGAAAGGCACCACAAATCGCCGCTCGCGCTGGTAGAGTCCCGGCGCTATGAACAGCCATACCTGATAGAGGATGAAGGGCGCGGCCAGAATCGCTCCGCCGATCAGGGATACCTGCAGGTACAGGTTCAGGGCATCCATCGGATGCGTGTAGTTCAGTTTCAGGTGCAGCCTGTCCAGCGGCTCCTGCACATAGCCATAGAGACGCTCGTGGAAAACATACGCGACGACAAAGCCAGCGAAGAGATAGAGCGCCGAGTGCACAATGCGCTTGCGCAGCTCCTCGAGGTGCTCCATGAGGCTCATGCCGGGCAGATCCGCGCGCTGCGACACCGCCTCGCGCGCCTTGCCGATTGCGTCCGAGGGGTCAACCATTGTGGCTTATTGCCTCCGTGGCTGCCTGTGTGGGCTGCGTCGCGGTGTTCTCCGCGGCGGCCTCGACGGGCGCGGTGCCTTCTGCTTTGGCCTCGGCCACCGGCTCAATCCCTGCGAGGCGCGAGGGCCGCGTGGCCGGCACCTGCTCGCCAGTGGAGGGCGGCTGAATGCGCGGCGTAATTTCCTCGGCCGGTTCCGCTGCCGGGGTGGTGTCGGGCGGATAGTGTTCTTCGCCGGCATAGGGAGACTCAATTGCGTTAACCGGCTGCGGCGGCTCAGCCGATACGGATTCCTGCGCCGGGGCAGCCAGCGCCAGAGCGCGCCGCTGTTCCTCGTCCTTTTTGCGGCGTTCGGCATCCTCCGCACTCCTCAACTCTTCTTCCATCTGGAACTTGAAGTCGTTGGAGGCTTTGCGGAACTCGTACATGAGCTTGCCGATCTGGCGGCCAATCTGCGGCAGGCGGCGCGGTCCAAAGACGATCAGCGCCAGCACCATGAGGATGAGCGAGTCGGCCATGCCCAGACTGGCGACTTCGATTGTCGGCGGGACTCCCATGCAGGCTAATGATACCTGTTCGCTGAGGGCGCTCACAAACTTGAACGCCGGGCAACCCGACTGCCCCGGTACCGGCGTCTGCATGGCGCAGAAACTGCTGTTGCGCTTTTGTTAAAATGGGAGGCATTGGAAGCGCCCCTCGCAGCACTGGATTCCCGGAATCCGCCGGCCTGGGGCAGCATCCAAGGTTGTAAAGGGGCTGCAACATCCCCGTGGATGGTTTTCCTCCGGCTTCGGATCCATTTTGGCCGGGACAAGAGAGCGCATCCACTGCGGCCCGGACAGCTTTCAACATCCCCGCCCGCCATTCCCACGAGGGACAGGCTGGGCTGAAGGCGGAGTGCCATGAACCAGATTCTCGAAGAAGTCCCGGCGGGTGCGCCGGAAACAGGCAGCAGTTGCAGCCTCGATCACTACCTTTCGCTCCCCGACCACTCGATGGATGCGCGCATTGCAGAGGCGCGGTCCAGGCTCGGCGCGAGCACGATTCTGCTGGGCCACCACTACCAGCGCGACGAAGTCATCCGCTTTGCCGACTTTACCGGCGACAGCTACAAGCTCTCAAAGGCCGCGGCGGAGACGGACGCGCAATACATCGTCTTCTGCGGCGTTCACTTCATGGCTGAAAGCGCGGACATCCTGGGCCGCGACGGGCAGCAGGTCATCCTGCCGGACCTGAACGCCGGCTGCTCCATGGCCGACATGGCTGAGATTTCGCAGGTGGAAGACTGCTGGGAGGTGCTGGAGCGCGCAGGGCTGGCCGAAGAAACCATTCCCCTGACGTATATGAATTCAAACGCCGCCATCAAGGCCTTCTGCGGCGAGCGCGGCGGGCTGGTCTGCACGTCGTCCAATGCGGGCGCGGCCTTTCGCTGGGCCTTTGCCCGCGGCAAGCGCATTCTTTTCCTGCCCGATCAGCACCTGGGCCGCAACACCGGCTATGCCATGGGGATTCCGCTGGACGCAATGCTGGTGTGGGACCCGTGGGCGCTCCAGGGCGGCCAGACCCGGGACAGTCTCGCCGCCAGCCGCGTGCTGCTGTGGAAGGGACACTGCGCGGTGCATCAACGCTTCCTGCCCAGCCATGTGGATGAGGTGCGCGCAAAGCATCCAGGCATCCAGGTCATTGTGCATCCCGAGTGCCGCTGGGAGGTCTGCCAGAAGGCCGACGGGCTCGGCTCCACCGAGCGGCTGATTGCGCTGGTTGACCAGGCGCCCGCGGGTTCCGTCTTTGCCGTGGGCACTGAGATTCACCTGGTCAACCGCCTGGCCCGCCGCGCAGCCGCGCAGGGCAAGCACGTCATCACCCTGGACGACACCGGCTGCCTGTGTACCACGATGTACCGCATCAGCCCGCAGCACCTGGCCTGGGCGCTTGAAAACCTGGTCGAAGGCCGCGTGGTCAACCACATCAAGGTCAGGAGCAGCGTGAAGCAATGGGCGCGCGTGGCTCTGGACCGAATGCTGGAAGTGAAATAGGAGTCACGGGTGGCCGCTGGGGACGGACGGCCGGCGTTCCGGCAGCAGAAACTGAATTCAGGCTATTTACCCACAACCATTTTCCCAAAATTACGTTGTATTGTAGTAACCAAGGATTTTCCCCATGAAGACTTTCACCTTGGACGAAGCGCAATCTTTATTGCCGGTGCTGGAGTCGCTGCTGAAGCGCGCGGTGGAAGGCAAGCGCTCAGCAGAACAGGCGGAGTCGGACATATCCGACCTGTCCCAGCGCATTTACCTCGCAGGCGGCATGCGTGTAGACGTGGCCAAAGTGGCAAAGATCCGGGCGGACGGCGAAGCCCAGTTGCAGCGTGTGCGCGAGACCGTGGCTGAAATCGACGCCATCGGCGTGCAGGTGAAAGACCTGGAATCCGGGCTGCTTGATTTTCCCTGCCGCGTCGATGATGAGGTCGTCCTGCTGTGCTGGCGTATGGGCGAGACATCCATCGACCACTGGCACACGGTTGAGTCGGGCTTCAAAGGTCGCCAGCCGGTCGATGAGCGATTTCGCCGCCGGTCGAACTCCACCAAACGGCCGAACTGAAGCGCAGCCAAATCGCTGTGAGCACCTTTGCCGCATCCACGCGGAGGCACAATTGCCAGACGCGCGCGGGCTTGCGACAGCGCGGCGCAAGCGATTTTCGCCCTGGCGGCGTCTTTCGCTGCAGGACGCGGCCGGCCCGCAGGCGGTAGGCTTGTGTCTGGAGTACGACTACCGCGAACGAGTTCAAGGCGGAGGAGCGGCAATGACGATGGGCAAGTGGGCAAGGCTCGCGCTGATGGCTCTGCCGCTGGTGGCCGGATGCAAGAACTTCTGGCAGAACCCCTACACGAATAGCGGAGGAGGCGGCGGTACCGGCACAACCACCGAGTCCAGCGGCATCTTCTATGTGATGAACGTGCTGACGAGCCAGATTGCCGGCTACTACGTCAACGCGGGCACAATCACCGCCGTGCCGGGAAGTCCCTTTGCGCTGCTCGCCCCGCCGTTTGCCATCACCGTCGCGCCCAATAACAACTTTCTCTATGTGAGCACCACCAACGGCATTTATCTGTATACCATCGCCTCGAACGGCCAGCTCACGCTGGGCAATGCGCAGAACCCCATCTCCAGCGACCAAGCCGCCAGCATGCAGGTGGACGCGACCAATTCCTGGCTTGTGGATACCATCTCCGGCCAGCCCTACGTCTACGCAGTCCCCATCAACTCGTCCACCGGCGTAGTTACCTCGATCACCGAGCAGTTCGCCATTCTGCCCTCCATCACTGTGCAGCAGATGACCCTTTCGCCAGACAATACCGAGGTTTTTGTGGCGATGGGCACAGGCGGTACGGCGGTCATCCCCTTCAACTCCGCAAACACCAATCCGCTGGGCGCGGTCAGCAATATCGCGGTGAAGAACACGGGCGGCGCGGCGCTCTCAGTGGCTGTGGACCCCTATGACCGGCTCTTTTACATCGGCGAGACCGTCGCCGTTTCCGGGTCGAACTCGGGCGGGATACGCGCCTTCAACTACAGCACGATGAAGGAGCTTCCCAGTTCGCCGTATCCAAGCGCCGGACTGGCTCCCTACTCGATCCTGCCCATCTCGACCGGCGATTTTGTCTACGCGGTCAACCGCCAGACGAGCAGCGGCTCCACGGGCGTGATTGGCGGTTTTTCCATTTCGACAGCCAACACCGCCTATGCGCTGACGGCTCTGGGCAAGACCTTCAACGCGGGGACGCACCCGGTTGCGCTGGCCGAGGACAACACCGGCAACTTCGTGTTTACTGTGAATTACGATGGGAACCCTGACCTGTTGGGATACGTTTTCGACACGACCAACCCCGGCTATCTCAACCCGGTCATTTCAGCTACCACCGGCACTGACCCTGTCCAGGCCAGCGGGATTGCCGCCGCGCATTGAGGGCTGACTGCAGCGAGCCCAGCCTCAGCCTGCCTGGAATGACGTCCCCTTGCGCAGTGCTATCCTGAACGGGACCGCCTGTGGCTGCATTGACGCGATTCCCGATCCTGGCCTGCCCCTCTTTGAGACGTGTTCAATCCTGGGCCTACTGCCTCCTTTTCCTTTGTTTTGTTGCTCTTGCCGCCGGCTGCAGCCGGATGCGCCACGAGCAGCATGAGACGGTCTACGTATGGACGAGGCAGATGTATCTGCGCGACCGAGTCGCCGCCGTCTCCAACCGCGTGGCGGAGGTGACGAACGGACAGCCTCTTGAGGTGGTCGAACACGGACGCCGCTTCCTCAAGGTCAAGACTGCGAAAAATGAGATTGGCTGGATCCCCGAGCGGGCTGTGATTGACGCCACAATCTACGGGGGGTTCCAGCGCCTCGCCAGCCAGCACAAGGACGACCCGGTAGTCGCCATCGGTACGCTGCGGGATGACATCTATCTGCATCTGACTCCGGGCCGCGAAACGGACCGCTTCTATCTGCTGCCGGGCAATGCCAGGGTGCAGATGCTGGTGCGCGCTTCGATTCCCAGAACACCGCTGCCCGGCCCTGCGCAGCCCGCCAGACCTGCCGCGCAGGTCCCAGGCGAACCGCCCGCCGCCCCCGCCGTCATCATGGAAGACTGGTGGCTGATTCGCGACACGCAGGGCCGCACGGGATGGCTGCTCGGCAAGAGCGTGGACGTGGACGTGCCGGACGAGATCGGGCAATATGCCGAGGGCCAGCGCATTGTGGGCGCCTATGTCCTCACCAAAGTCACCGACCCCGAGGCCTCGACGCCCAACCATCAGGTGCCGGTGTATCTGACCGTGCTGAGCCCCTACAAGCCCGGCCTGCCGTTCGACTTCGACCAGATTCGCGTGTTTACCTGGAGCCTGAAGCGGCATCGCTATGAGACGGCCTTCCGCCTGCGCCCGATCCAGGGCTACCTGCCTGTGCGCCTCTCATCGCAGCCGGGTCCGCAGGGCACAGAGCCTGTCTTCAGCTTCCAGATCTCCAACTCGGCCGATGTGGCCATCGATCCTGACACCGGCATCGCGCGCCCCGTCAATCCGCGCACCATCAGCTACGCGCTCCGGGACACGCAGGTGCGCCGCACAGGCCCGGACATGGCGCCGATTCCGCTGATGCGTTCGGCTGAAGAGAAGGCTCGGCAGAGCGAGAAGGCGAAGAAGCGCCGCTAACCCCGCTGGCGCAGGGTGAACTCCACGACGCGCAGCATATCCGACTCAGGCGCTGGCTTGCCGGTCCAGATTTCGAACTGGCGCGCGCCCTGCTGCACAAACATCTCGACTCCGCTGACCACAGGAATCCCCCGCGAGCGCGCCAGCAGCAGCAGAGGCGTCTCGATCGGGTTGTAGACCATGTCAAAGACCAGCCCGGCATTCAGCTCATTCTCGGCAATGGGCAGTGCCTGCTTTGTGCCCTTCATTCCGCAGGGGGTGGAGTTGATGAGTACGTCAAAATGCTGTTTGGCAAAGGCTTCGTGCTTCAGCGACCTGGCCTTGGCCTGCCGTGCGAGAGCCACGGCTGTTTCGTGGGTGCGGTTGACGATGAAGACCTCGGCGCCCTGCTCCACCAGGCCAAAGACTGCTGCGCGCGCCGCTCCGCCAGCGCCCAGCACGGCAACGCGCGCGCCCTTCAGGCGCAGACGCTTCTCCAGCGGCCTCACCACGCCTGCCACGTCGGTATTGAATCCGTAGAGCTTGCCGTCAGCGCCGGTGCGGAGCGTATTGCATGCCCCGATACGCGCCGTCAGCGGGTCCATGTTGGCCAGATGCGGCAGAACCTCCTGCTTGAGCGGCATGGTCACGGCCACGCCTGCCAACGGCAACTCGCGCACCACGGTCAGCAGGTCATCCAGCGCGCGCACCTTCAGCGGCAGCATCACGGCGTTCACGTTTTCGCGGCGGAAGGCCACATTGTGCATCAGCGGCGAAAGCGAGTGGGCAATTGGATTGCCTGCCACGCCAAACACGCGCGTCGCCTGGTCCAGTTGCTCCACGCGGTAGAGCTCGCGCAGCGTGCGCGCGCTGACCTGGCCGGGAGCGGTTTCGGCACCGTCAGAAAACGATGCAAAAGTAAACGCCCCGCCCGCCCGCGGACCCAGCACGCGGCTCAGGATGCCTTCCTCGCCCATGGCGATGCCCACCACATGCGACGAAAGCGAGCGATCTTCGATGAGCCGCAGCACGGCGAGATTGTCAGCCAGCGACCTTGCGGTTGAGACCACTTTGACGAAGTCGGGCTTGAAGGCCTCGATGCGATCCGCAGCCTGCGCCAGGCTGCGCGTGCGCGTGAAGTCATGAAAGCTGACCAGCAGCGCCGCCCCTGCGGCTCGCAGTTTGGCCAGTTGCGCGGGCTTCGCGTGCTCGGCTGATTCGACTTCAAGATCGACAATCTGGCAGCCAGCCGAAGCGGCATCCTCCAGCAGCGCCAATTCCGCGGTCAGCGACCCGGTAAAGCCGCCGCCATTTTGCTTGCGGCGGCAGGTGGCAATGGCCGTCACGTCGCGGTGCGCGGCCATGAAGTCCTTGATTTTGGGCAGTGCTGCTGCCGGCTTGGGCAGCGAGTCCAGGCGAAACTCGAAAAACTTCGACTCCTGCAATGCGGCTTCAGCCCGCTGCACCAGCTCCGCCGGTGAGCCGGCAGGAATCGCCACGCACAACTTGCCCAAACGCAGGCGCGGTCCAGCGGCTGGCGGAGGCGGCGCGATGGAGGCGGCGTGAGGCATAGCAGTCAATTGACGCATATTAGATGGGTTGCGCTCCGGATGCAACCATTCTTGTGCGAATTCGTGCCAATCTCCGGTCTTCGATACGCGGAACCATCCGGCTGTGGCAATCTGGAACTTCGGAGGTTTGTCCCCAATATGTCCGCTGCAACCGCTGCTGCTCTCGCCGTCATTGAAGATCTGCACGTCTGGGAGGCTGGCGGCGCCGCCTCCGCCGACGCCCTCACCGCCTGGGTTAGCGCCAGGATTGCCGCCCACGAGGCGGCGCTGGCCGCCCTGCTGGCCGTTGAAGAGCCGCGCGCGCCAGAGAACTCGCTGCGCCTGTATGACGTGGCC
>JAJXXG010000733.1 GCA_021781255.1 Acidobacteriota bacterium | reverse complement strand
AAGATTTCCTGCGCGTAATTGAAGATGACGTTGATGCCGCACCACTGCTGAAGAACCGCGAGTATGACACCCAGCGTTAGAGCCCGCATCACGCCTCTGGACAACAGATCCTGCCGAATGTTTACGGGCGACGTGTCTTGCGAAACTCTCGCAAAATCATCCATAACGTGATGCGCATAGGCTGCGCCGCCAAGGCGCTCCAGGACTCGAAACGCCTGCTGCGAGCGCCCCTTGGTGGCCAGCCAGCGCGGACTCTCAGGGACGAGAAACGTGGCGATGAGAAACAGCATGGACGGTATGGCCGTTGCCGCAAACATCCATCGCCATCCCCACTGTCCATTCCACGAGATCAGAATGTCGTGCGCCGATGCGCCCCGTGGCACCGGGCGGGCAATCATCCAGTTCACCAGTTGCGCCAGCAGGATGCCCACTACGATAGCCAGCTGGTTGAGCGAGACCAGCCTGCCGCGGAGTTGCGGCGGAGAAATCTCTGCAATGTAGATGGGAGAGATGCCTGAGGCAAGCCCGATTGCATAGCCACCCAGCATGCGCCACATCACAAACGTCGCGAATTGCTGAGTAAGGCCAACGCCCACCGACGAAACCGCAAAGACCACCGCCGCAAGTGCCAGCAGGCCTCTGCGTCCAAACCGGTTGCTCAGGGTGCCCGAGGAGAGCGCTCCAACCAGGCACCCGATCAACGCACAGCTCATCGCCCATCCTGCAAGGGCAGGGGATTCCAGATGAAAGAACCGCTCGTAGAAAGGCTTTGCTCCGCCGATAACAACCCAGTCGTACCCGAACAGCAGTCCGCCCAGAGCTCCCGCCAAAGCGACAAGCCACACATAGGCCGAGCTCTCAGAGCCGTGGCTGAAATCCGCAGAGCCGCTCACCAACGATCCGTTCACGATTTTGATACCTCTTGAATCGCGGGTGTGGGCTTGGCCTCTTGTCGAATCGAATGGAGCATCTCCGCCGCGAAGAGATGGTTCGGATCCTCCGATGTAATGCCTTCCAGAATTGCAACAGCTTCCGATGCATTCCCCTGGCCATGATGCGCAAGAGCCTTCAGCAACTCTGCTTCAATGCGATTACTCTTGCCGGGATCATCCTTGAACAGCAGCATATTCGGCAGTGAAGTTGCAAAGTAGTCTATCTTTGGTTCCGTCTTGCTCTTATCCTCGGCAAGTTGCAGCAACTCGCGAAGCACGGATTGCGCTGCGGTCTCGTCTCCGAGCATGCGCAAGGCCTGTGCCTGAAAGTACGAATGGACTCCGATCGCGGGCAATGGCGCTGAGGCCGCCTGCCAAAACCGGGCGGCGTGCTCCGCATCGCCTAGCCGCTGCGCCGCGAGACCCGAGACATAGTCAAGGTCGCGCTCCAGGGTCAGCAGGTGCTTGCCCTCGCCAAAATTCTCAGGGTACTTCCGCGCTGCTGCAAAATGCTCCAGCGCCTGCGCAGCAGCGCCTGCCAGCAGCGCCTGTCGCCCCAGTGCTCGGTGCGCAGCAACATACTGCGCCGACACCAGGCCTTCGCCGCCCTCCCACGGGCTGAATCGCCGCTGGCCCAGTTGCTCCAGCGCCTCCTGCCATCTGCCATGCTGATTCAGCAGGGTGATGTATTCGACCATCAGATCATCGCGGCTCGCGACAAGATCCTGATGATTCTCAAGTGAGCGAAGCCGCTGCACAGGCGTGGCCAGGCCCGCCCGCTTGTTCAGCTGGTCCCATTCGTACAGCACGCGCGCATCCCTGGGATTCGCCGCAAACGCTCGCTCGTACATCTGCGCAGCGCCTGCCGCGTTCTGCAGAACATTGAACTCAGCAATACCCAGATTCCGGAAAGGAATGGAGAAGCCCGCATCCAGCTCCGTTGAGCGACGCCAATTCGCAATCGCCTCCTGATAACGAAGCTTGTCGTAGTACAGGTTGCCCAGATAGTAGTGTGCTTTCGCGCTGTTTGGCGCTCGCTGGATCGTCTCCTCCAGCACGATCATCTCTTCAAGCCGGTGCGGGAAGCAGTATCGCGGCGAGGCTGCCTCGGCCCTTGCAATGCATTCCCTGGCCTGCTCTTCCTTGCGCAGCGCTGCCGCAAGCCAGCCGAGCGTGTACCACAGCATCGGATAGCTCATATCTCCCTGCGCCAATGCATGGTTCAGCAAAACATAAGCCTCGTTCTTCAGGCCCGACCACGCAAGATCAAACACCACGTCCAGCAGCGTTTGCACATCTCCCGCCAAAGCCTGGCAAAACGCATCCAGAGCTGCTGCATCCTCTTGCAGCAGGGCACGCTCCGCCATCATGCGGAAGTCGAGAGGATCGACGGCGAACGACTCTTCCATCAGCTTAGCGGCCTCGTCCTTGCGGCCGAGCTTGCGCAGCAGCGCAACCTTCAGGGCACGCGCTTTCAAGTTCTCAGTGTCGGTCAGCAGGCTCTGCGAAACCTGCTCCAGCGCAAGCAGAAGATTGCCTTCGTCCGTGCTGATACAGGCAAGCGCATAATAGCCGGCCGACTTCCATGCATAGTTCCACACAGCCTTGTGAAAAGCGCCGTACGCCTTTTCGTTTTGTCCGAGCGCACGCAGGGCAAGGCCGCGATTGTAGTAAGGCTCGCCGTCATACGGGTTCGGATTGCGCAACGTCAGTCGGCGAACGGCGCGCGCAAAGTGCGTCTCTGCCTTCCGCAACTCGCCTCTGCGAAGGTGCAGCAGTCCAAGTGCATTGTTGATCCGCGCATCGTCCGGATCGCGCTCAAGGCCAGCGCGCCAGTACACCTCAGGTGAGCGCGTGGCATGGCGATACTGCTCCAGGTGCAGGCCGGTCAGATACAACTCCTCCACGCTCTGGATCTCTTCCGGCGCAGGCGGTTCCGCCGCGGGCTCAGGTGGCTGGCTCTCCGCGCGCTTCTCCGGCTCATACGCGATCAATTGCCGGCCATCCTCGTCTTCCACAATCAGCCGGTACTGTTCGCGATCAATGTCTTCCGCCTCAAGCACGTCCAGAAAAGGCCGGCCCGGCGCAAGCTCTGCATGCCGGTCAAAGGCTGGCCTCCCATTGCGCACAAGCACAATGCGCACAGTTCGCTTCGACGTCACGCAGACGCCGATGCGAAGCTTGCCTTCTGCAGAATCCACACTGACCGCAGCTTCGCGGTTCGCATTCTTCGCAGGCCCGATCTCCTGGATTGGATACCAGAACTGGCTGAAGGTCTTCGTCTCATACGGCTGCAACCACGAGAAGTCCGGCTGATTATCGGTGTACGCGCCGGCCATCAACTCAACATAGGGCCCATCTTCGTCCGTCAAATTCCTGTCCCACGCATACCCGAACTCCGCATTCCCCCACGTCCACAGCTTCTTGCCCGGCGCAACACGGTGATTGGAGGTGTGCACAAAGCCTGCCTTGCGAGCATGGTCGTAGCCGCCGAAAAAGTCGTACTTCGAGTCCGCCACCATGTAAGAGGTCGGCACGGGAATGTTCTTGTACCAGGAGATGTCCGTGCCCGGCCGGTAATCCACGCCATAGTAGCTGTTGCGCGCAACTGGAAAGGATGAGATGGCGCGCTTCGCGTGGTCCGCCACAAAGGCCACGTCCGGTGGAAAGAAGGCCTGATACTGGTCGTGGACGCGCACGGCCACGTTGGCCCACCACAGAAAGGTCTGCGGCAGCGGCGTGCGGTTGTAGAGTCGTACTCTGGCCTCGACGATTGCCTTGCCCGGCGCGAGACGAATGCCGACCATTCCCTTCATCCGCAGCATCGGATCATGCTCGCTAAGCCATACCGTGCAACTGCCATCCGGCTCCTGCTCAACGAACGTATGCACCGGCATGTACGTGGACGGACGATGATGCTGGGGCCAGTTAAACTCGACACCGCCGGAGATCCACGGACCGAGCAGCCCAACAAGCGCGGGCTTGATCACGCTTTGCCGGTAAAAGAAATCGTACTGATTGGTCTTGTCGACCGCTGTCTGGATTCGCCCGCCAATCTCGGGAAGAATCATCAGCTGAATGAATTCGTTTTCGAGGAAGACTGCCCGGTAGGATTTGCTCTGTTTCTCCAGCGACACCCGATCCGTGAATGGATTCGGATACACTCTCCCGCTGCTGCCCTGATAGACCCTGTTCTCGAAGAACATGGGATTGGGATCAGGATCCTGAACCGGATACGTGGGTATCTGGATCGTTTCCTCAGTGCAGCTTACACCCTTGAACTCTCTTCCTCTGCTCACTCGCTCATACCTCAACACGCATCCCGCCCGGCGCATAAAAAGTTTGTATATATGCGGCGATATTTTTTGTCTCGGATACTACATTCCGCTCTTCCGTTAACGTACACGCTGGATGGTTCACTGTCAATAGTGTTTGCCCGGGATTACATCCCTTGTTCAGGCGCTCACCTGCATTGCTCCACACATCCGCTCCCGTCCGCTTGCGCCACGCTGCCTCGCAGCGCCGCTGGCTGGCTTTCATCGCAATCACAGAAACGCAGGATACGATAGAATCAGCTTCAAACCGATGAGACCTCCCAGCATCAAGGACATCGCTCAAGCGCTCGGAATATCGATTGGCACAGTGGACCGAGCCTTGCATGGACGCTCCGACATCAGCGCAGCCACGCGCGCACGTGTCCTCAAGAAGGCAGAGGAACTCGGATACAAGCCCAATATCGCGGCCCGTTCGCTCAAGCTCAATCGCAGGCTTCGAATCGGTGTTTACTTTCCCCGGGAGATTGCATCCTTCTTCGATGCGCTGCGCAGCGGGGTCAGTGACGCCGCTGCGGCATCGAGCGGAGTCAACGTCGACCTCGTATTTCGAACGTTCCCCAGGCTCGATGAAGGCGACCTTGAGCTTCTGAAAGCAGACCTGCATGAGAACTTTGACGGGATACTGGTCGCGCCGGGGAATCCCGACCACATCGGTTCCGCGCTCAATCAGTTCGCCCGGCGCGACATCCCTGTAATCTGCGTGGCGAGCGATGCGCCGCGCAGTGAGCGCCTTGCGGCTGTAACAGCGGACGCGCAAACAAGCGGGGCCATCGCAGCCGAAATCTTTTCTCGCACGATTCATAAAGCCGGACAGCTCGCAACCTTCGTCGGTGACCTCACAACTCTGGATCACGCAGAAAAGCTTCGCGGGTTCGCCGCAAATCTCGCTCTCTTCGCGCCGCATCTCTCTCTTCTTCCGTCTGTTGAGTCGCATGAGAAGCCCACTCTCGCCTATCGTCAAGCGATTGCGCTGCTTGCAAAGAAGCCGCATCCGATCGGCATCTACGTCAGCACGGCAAACAGCATGCCCATCCTGCGAGCGCTGGAGGAGAAGCGCCTCATCGGTGAAATTCAGGTCATTACAACCGATCTCTTCCCCGAACTGTTGCCCTACATCGAATCCGGCAAGGTGATCGCAACCCTGTATCAGCGCCCGTTCGCGCAAGGCAAGACGGCGCTTGAACTGCTGCTGCGCTACCTGGTGCAGGGAACAGCACCTGAGACGATCACACGCCTTGCGCCCCACATCATTCTCCGCAGCAATCTGTCTCTGTTCACGGGATACCTGAAAGAGAGAGAAGGAGAAAGGTAGTCGCGCGGCCCGGATCATAAATTACTTGCCCGCTTCCTGAAGCATCGAATCTTTGATCTCAGCATTGTTCAAGCGCCTGGCCAGAGCCGATTCCTGCGCCGCATGCGCACCATCGCCCACCCGCTTGTACAGCACGGCAAGCCGAAAATGCGCCGGTCCAAATGCGGGCTCCAGCGTGCTTGCCTTGCGCATCTCCTGGATCGCTTCTCTGTACCGCTTCTCGCTCTCATACACCAGCCCCAGCTGATAATGGGGCTCGTACCATTGCGGCGCGCTCGCAATCGCCTGCCGCAGCAGCGTTTCAATCTGCGCCAGATGCTGGCCCAGCTCCCCGCCTCCTCTTTCCCAAAGGCTCAGCGCGTATTCGTAGCTGGCGGCGGCATTCTTCGGATATCGTTGCGCGAAGTCTTTCAGCCGGCTGTCCACCTGCTTTGCAAGCTCAGGCGACACCTTGCGAGCCATGCCCAGAAAGGTCAGCGGGCGTGGGTCATTCGGCGCCAGATCCACTGCCTGACACAGGACGCTCACGGCCTCGTCGTAATCATCCGAGGCATACAGCGCCACTCCAAGCCCCACACGCAGCTTGGCAGATTTGGGATATTTCGAAACGCCATATCGGAAGAACTTCACCGATTCCGGAAGATAGCCAACATATTGCTTGTGCTGCAGAAGCAGGTTGGCGAGGTCGAAGAGATTCGATTCCGAAGGATCAATCTCAGCTGCACGATAATACTCGTGCGCGGCATCAGAGTAGTTCTTTTCCTGCTCCTCGACTGCTCCCAGTAGCGAATGGACCCTTGCCGTATCGGATCGTTGCGACATGCTTTGCAGCAGTTGCTTTGCGCTCTGCAGGTTCCCGGCCTGAAGCCTTGCGTAGGCCAGCTCATATCCGATCTTCTCACTCTCTCCCGTAAGCGAATACGCCTTTGAGAGCCAGTCCGCGCTTTCGTTCCAGCGCTGATGGCGGAAGAAGTATTCTCCCTTTTTAACTGCCTCGCCTGCGCTTTCTGGTTGCTGCCTGGCGGTACCAGAGGACGCTGGGACCTGCTGTGCCGGCGCGGGCAACACAAGTTGCCAGACGAGCAGCATCGCCAGAAATGATTTGGCAATCCAGGTCAAGGAAAAACCTCCGGCGGCACCCTGCATGCTGCGACAATCTCCCGGCCGTCTGCTTGCAACTATACTTCTCCGCCGGATGACGGTATGCACTGAACTGCGCTGGTGCCCGAAAGATCATGCAGATCGCCCGGGCACCAGTGTTGGATGACTACCAGTGATATTTGAACGCAAACTGCAATTCGCGGGAATTGCTGCGCGTTGACGAGATCCTGCCAAAGTTCACGGTGTCCAGATAGTTCGTGTCCGAGGGCAGGCTGAAGCTCGGCGTATTCGTCAGGTTGAACGCCTCCGCCCGGAACTCCGCGCGCGTCTTCTCTCGAATCGTAAAGGATTTGAAGACCGAGAAGTCGAAGTCCTTGTAGCCCGGGCCATTCACCTGCGTAGCCGGTCCTCCCAGTGGCGAAAGATCGCTCTGCCCTATGGTCGTGACCACGGGCGGGCTGGCAAATGCAGCCGGGTTGTAGAAGTCTCGCACCCCGCCGCGGTACTTCTTCGCGCCCGACACAACATCGGCATAGGCATTGATACCCGAGCCGGTGTTGACCTGGCTGTAGATCGTCTGCGGCTGTCCGCTATCGAACGTGAGAATAGCGTTCATGCTCCAGCCGCCCAGGACGGAGTCCTCAGCCCTGTTCAAGTTGCCCAAGTACTTCTTGCCGCGGCCCAGGGGCAGGTTATACGTGCCGCTGCCGACAAACTGGTGCTTGATGTTGAACGATGCAAGGCCCGTGTCGAACTTGATGGGAACGATGCCCGGCGCACGATAGCCGCCCGCTCCGCCGTTGCTCAGCGAATCGCCCGCATCCGTCTTCGCTTGCGCAAGCGTGTAACCGATAAGCAGATTCAGTCCGTTTGACGAATGGTGAGTCCAGTTGGTCTGCAGCGAGTTGTAGCTGCTGTTCCCGGCCGTGGCATAGTAGGGAGAACCAACGCCAAAGTCAGGAAACGGAATATACGCCGTCGTCGGTGTCCCCGGAGGCAGCAGCTTCGTTACATTGTTTTCTCCCCGCGATGCCTCCAGATGGCGAGCCTGCGAGCCTACATATCCGGCGGCAATCGAGTCGTGGTCCGTCAGCTCATACTGCACCGTCATGTTGTACCCCTGCGAATACGGGGTTTGATAGTGAAGCTGAATTCCGCGGAAGGTCAAACCGCTATAGCTCACCTTGGAGGGATCCAGCGGAATTCCCGACATGCCGTTCTCCAGCGTGCCTGTCGTGCCATTCACAAATTTCACAGGCGAAACAGTGTAGACGCCGCCGTTCGCGTAGTCCTGCAAACCCACTTCGTACTGGAAGGGATAGTTGTAGCCCAGGCTGGGATATCCGCCGCGATTCTCAAAGGCTCCGTAGAAGATGCCAAACCCGCCACGCACCACCCACTTCGGCGTCAGCGAATACGCAAAGCCAAGCCGCGGTGCAAAGTTCAACTTCTGTATGACTCCCATGCCCGTCCCGTACTTGTCCGTGAAGACAAGCGCGATGCCGTCTCTTTGCAGCGCATCCATAAAGCTCTGGGATAGGCCCGAAGAGTTGCGGTGCCCAGCGGTCATGATGAACTCCGCCCCGCTATTGGACGTGATGGAGGGCTGTACAAAGTTTGCCTGTGCGCCGCCGGCCTCGCCGGTCAGGCCAAAGTGCTCCCAGCGCACGCCAAGATTGAGTGTGAGCTTGCGGGTGATCGCCCAGTCATCCTGCAAATACGCGCCAAAGTAATTACGGTTCGCGTGTACCGTGCCAAAGTTCGACGCATAGATCTGGTCCATGCCGCCCGAAAAATCCACGCCATTGGGAACCGTTGCCGACTCCGGGCTGATGACAAACTGCGCTCTACCAGTTGACGAGTCCGGCTGCACCGGGATCGACGTGTAGTTGCCATCGAAATAGAAGTTGCCCTTGGAG
>JAJXXG010000559.1 GCA_021781255.1 Acidobacteriota bacterium | reverse complement strand
TTGAAGTCGGTGAGCGCGGTCAGGCGATCGGGGTGGAGCGGATCAGAGGCGAGATAGACCTGTGTGGGGCTAGTGATGGTGGAGTGCAGGAAGATGATGGCGCTGGAGGCCCGGGCGGAACCAAGGTCAGAGTAGCTGCCGGCGAGGCCCGGGAGCCTGGTCGCTTTGTCGCCATCGACGAGGTAGACCTGGGTCTCCATGCCGGTGAGGCCGGTGGCAAGTTCGCGGCCGTTGGGCAGGAGCGCGAACTTGTCAAAGGAGCCCTTGAAGTCAGCACCGAGGCGCTGGATTTTGCCGGTGGCGGGGTTCATGCGGTAGAGGCGGCCCTGGACGTCCTTGTAGGGCCCTTCGATGGATCCGGCGGCAGCGTCTACCTGGAAGTGGAGCGAGCGACCATCATGCGACCAGACGAGATGGGATTCGATGCCCTGATTGTGCGTGATTTGCCGGGCATTGCCTCCGCTGGCAGGGACAAGAAAGATTTCATAGTCGGAGGGATTCTCTACGCGCTCATGGACAGGGCCGGTGACGAAAGCGAGCTGCTGGCTGTCTGGCGAGGGCGCGATCTGGGTGATGGAGAGCGCACTGGAGGCGAGTGTCTGCGCGCCGGGAGGCAGCAGTTCTGGCGTGGCGGCAGCCCTGGAGGTTTCGGGATGGAGGGGCAGAGACACACGGGTGGCGCGGGCGAGGGCGGGCTCGACGGGCAGCTTGAGGAGAAGATCGCCACGGTTCTGCTCGCGGTAGCGGATGACGTCCTTCCACTGATTCTTTTGAGCCTCCTGCTGCTCCTGGGTGAGGGGCTGCAGGGCTGAAAAGTAGAGGGCCGCGCCATCGGCGGACCATGCGAATGCATGCACGCTCAGCTTCTGAGTGTAGAGCGGAAGGGCTTCACCGCCAGATACGGAGATGAGCCAGAGTCGGTCGGCCTTGTCCGTATCGCTGGCCGGGGCGCCGTCGTCGGTGGCGGGCTGGCCGGGCAGGGCGCGATTTGAAACGAAGGCAATCCATTTGCCGTCGGGGCTCCACTGGGGGCTCTGCTCACTGCCACTGTGGGTGAGCGGGCGGAGGCCGGCGCCTGAGGTCCAGAGCCAGAGATCGCGCTGGAAGATGTTGGCCTTCCAATTGGGAGCTTCGGTTGCGATGACTGCTGCCGAGGCGTCGGGCGAGAGGCGCGCCGCGGTAATAGCCGTTGCGTTCATGTACTCGTCGAGCGAGATGGTTGGCTTGGAGGATTGGGCCGGGGAGGCCGGCGGATGAAGACACAGGGAAAGTGCCAGCGCGGGCCAGACAATGTTCGATCGCATATCAGAACTATACCTGCGCGCGCATAAGGAAGAGGAGAGAAGTCGAGCGGGATATTCGGAGGAGCGGATTTTGTTTTCGAACGGTGACTGGTGCGGCGCTGACCTGCGAGAATCGGTGGCGACATGATGCGACTCGATGCTCACCAGCATTTCTGGCAGTACAATCCGGCCGAGCACGTGTGGATGACGGACGCGATGGCCGCGCTGAAGCGCGACTTTATGCCGCAGGACCTGAAGCCGCTGCTGGCGGCGAGCGGCTTTGAGGGCTGCATTGCGGTGCAGGCGCGGCAGAGCCTGGAGGAAACGCAGTGGCTGCTGTCGCTTGCCGGGGAGCACGACTTCATCGTTGGCGTTGTGGGCTGGGTGGACTTGTGTTCGCCGGAGCTGCTTAAGGTGTTGGACCGGCTGGAAGGGAGCGCGCGGCTGGTGGGCGTGCGGCATGTGGTGCAGGACGAGCCCGACGATGCGTTCATGCTGCGGCCTGAATTCCGGCGCGGTATTGCGCGGCTTGCGGAAAACGGCCTGATTTACGATTTGCTGGTTTATCCCCGGCAACTGGATGCGGCGGTGAAACTGGCGCGCGAGTTTCCTGAGCAGCGGTTTGTGCTGGACCACATTGCCAAGCCGGCGATTGCCGAGGGGCTGCTGGAGCCGTGGGCGACGCAACTGCGCGAACTGGCGAAGCTTCCCAATGTGACGTGCAAGCTCTCCGGGATGGTGACGGAGGCGAAGTGGAAGCAATGGCGGGCGGAGGATTTTCGGCCCTATCTCGACGTGGTGTTTGAGGCCTTTGGCGCGGAGCGGCTGATGATTGGCTCGGACTGGCCGGTGTGTACGCTGTCGGGGGAGTACGTGGAAGTGATGGGCATCGTGATGGACTACGCGACGCAACTTTCGGCGGAGCAGCGCGGAGGCGTGCTGGGGGGCAATTGCGCGCGGGTGTATGGCATTGCAAGCGGCGCACCGGGCGATCCGGCGAAAGCTTGACGGGCAAGGCCGGCGCAGCCAGACGCTGGCGGAACGGCTCCATACAATTTTCTACTGTGACAGCAGATCTGCAGCGGGGGCCAGACTGAGTTCATCCGATGTGCATTCCGGGCCGCTCAGTTGAACTTTCGCAGCCAGATATCGCGCACGGAGATTTTGCACGGCTGGCTTTCAATCTCGAAGCCGATGAGTCCCGGCTGGTTATTGACGGAGTCCTTGTTGTCATCGATGAAGACCGCCATAAGCTGGCCGTTCATGATGTGCATCATGACGCCGCCGCGGGCGATGATCTCGTAGTCGTTCCATTCGTTCACCTTCACATAGCCGCCCAGCGCGCGCTTGTCGCCGATGTTGGCGACGAGGCGATTGGTCTGGCCGGGGAGCGCCTGCGTGACCTGGCCACGAAATGCCAGGATGCCCTGCATGGTGTTTTCCGAGTACCACTGGCCTGTGTACGACTCAGTCTGCGCGCTGACCGGGAACCAGAAGTCGGCCTGCGGGCCGGTCATCATGAACTTGAGGTCATAGGGCGGCTGGCCTGCGGGCTGGGGTCGTGTCCACGGCACTCCGGTGACGCTGCGATACTGAATGCCGCCGCCACCGCCTTTCTCGATTTTCATCTGCAGCTTCAGGTCGAAGTCGCGCGCTTTGTCGCCGCGATAGACGATGTAGTTGTTGCCTCTCGGCTTGCCCGCGAAGGTTTCACCGACCATGATGCCGTCTTCCACGCGCCAGATGCTTGTGTCGGCGTCCCAACCGTTGAGGCTCTTGCCGTCGAAGATCTGCTTGTAGCCTGTGTGCTCGTCAAAGTCATACGGCGCGGGATCGTGAAACTTCGGCATGCCGATGAGCTTTTCGCCGTGCGGCCCCGTCTGGGGCGGCTGCACAGGGGGAGACTCCAACGCAGGGGGCACGGACTGCGCGGCGAGCGCGCCCGGCAGCGCCAGAAGTGAAGCAGCCAGGGCTGCTGACGGCAGAAGGGATTGACGGGCAAAGCGCGTGCGGCGTTGATGCGATGCGGTCATGGAGTTTTTCGAGCCTTCCAGTTGAGATGGTTCAGGAGCGACAAGAGTTTAGCGGGAGGGCGAGGTCTTTGGCGAGATGTCTCTCTCAATTCGGAGTGTCTCTACGGCGATAAGCCGGCGATTGGGAGATTGCGGACCCGGCGCTGATGTTGCCGTTGCTCGGCATTGCAACCGGCATACCTTCGCCTCTAGACTTGTGATGGCCGGACGCGCATTAAGGACAGACGTCCAATGCGCCGGCCATCGGAAGTGCGGCGAGTATTCGAGATTGTTTGTAAGCGGTAGATGCGAAAGTGGCGGAATTGGCAGACGCACCAGACTTAGGATCTGGCGGGGAAACCCATGAGGGTTCGAGTCCCTCCTTTCGCACCAGACTTGCAGTGGCGACCTGCCGGACCCGGGTTGACTGAGCCACCGCGCTGGTGCGTGGTTCCGCGAACAGAGTAAGCTGGTGAAACCATGAGTCAGACACCACAACAGCCCCATGTGAATCTTGCCCAGACTGCAGACTACCGCGAGACCTATGCCAACAGCGTGCAGGTGCGCGTGAGCGTTTGGGATTTCCAACTGGTATTTGGCCTTGCTTCGAGCGAAAGCCCGGACCAGGTGACGATCCGCAACCACCAGGGCATCTTTCTGAGTCCGCAGCAGGCCAAGGCGCTGTGGAATGTGCTGGGGCAGAACCTTGCGCAATATGAACAGGCCTTTGGCGCGCTGAACCTGGAGCCTCAGGGCCACAATTTGCCCCAGGGGCCGGTGAACTAGAGCTTGCGCCGGTCGTCACCCTCGATGAGCGGACTTGAGCGCCTGAGAGCGTTCGTGCAGCCGCGGATGGACGCGCCACTGCCGGGCTGGATGATCTTTCCAGTCATCTTTGCGGCGCTTTACGCGAGCCACTTTTCGCTGCTGCGGCTGCCCTACTACTGGGACGAGGCAGGCTACTACATTCCGGCGGCGTGGGACTTTTTCCGCACCGGCTCGCTGATTCCGATCACCACGCTGAGCAATGCGCATCCCCCGCTGCCGAGTATTTATCTGGCGCTGTGCTGGAAGGCTTCGGGCTTCTCGCCCGAGGTGACGCGCGAGGCTGTGCTGCTGGTGGCATCACTGGGGCTGGTGGCGGTGTGGCGGCTGGCGCTGCGGCTTGCGGGCTCGGCCACAGTTGCATTCTGGACCGTGGCGCTGACGGCGGTGTATCCAATCTGGTTTGCGCAGAGCACGCTGGCGCATGCGGATATTTTTGCAGCGGCCTGCACGCTGTGGGGACTGGTGTATGCGTTGCCGGACAGCGACCGTAAGCCGTGGGTTGCGGCGTTGTGGTTCACGGCGGCGGTGTTGTGCAAGGAGACAGCCATCGGGGTTCCGCTGACGCTGGCGGCGATGAGCGCGGCGACGGGTCTGCGCGCGCAGCCCGCGGAGCGGTGGCGGCTGCTGCGCGAAGCGGCCTGGCTGGCGGCCTGCATTGTGCCGCTGGCGGGCTGGTACGGCTGGCACTATGCGCGGACCGGTTTTCTCTTCGGCAACCCGGAGTTTCTGCGCTATAACGCCGAAGCTACGCTGGAGCCGGTTCGCATTGTGGCGGCATTCGCCCATCGGCTGCTGCACCTGACGGCGCATATGAACCTGTTTGTGCCGGTGCTGATGGCGATGGCGGCGCTGATGCTGAACCCGCGGCTGGATGCCGGGGGACGGGAACGGCCATCGATTCGCCGCGCAACGATCTGGGAAATTTTTATTCTGCTGGGGGCCAATGCGGTGCTGTTCAGTGTGCTGGGCGGGGCGCTGCTGACGCGCTACCTGCTGCCCATGTATCCGCTGGTGCTGCTGATGGCGGTGTCAACCTTGTATCGCCGGATACCTTACTGGCAGGGAGTGGCGGCGTTTTCCGCGGCGGCGTTTGTTGCGGCGCTTTTTATCAATCCGCCATATGGATTTGCGCCGGAGGACAATCTGGCCTATGCGCATGTGATTCGGATGGAGATGGCGGGGATTGCGCAGTTGAATGCGCGGTATCCCGGCGCGACGGTGTTGTCGGCGTGGCCGGTGACGGACGAGCTGACGCGGCCGGAACTGGGCTATGTGAAGCAGCCGTTTGCGGTCTATCCGCTGGAGGACTTTACTGCTGCGCAGATTGCCCGCGCCGGCCACGAGCCGGGCAGGTATTCGGCTGCGCTGGTTTTTTCGACGAAGTATGATCCTCCGTTTCCTCTGCTGAGCCTGGGACCGGCGAGCAGGACTCTGGACGAGCGCTATTTTGGGTTGCACCACGATCTGCCGCCGGAGGCGATCGCCGCCCAACTGGGAGGCAGCCTGGTGTGGGAGCGCGACGACCAGGGGATGTGGGTTGCGCTGATCCGGTTCAACCGGCAATTCGAAGCGAGCCTGTCCTCACCCGGGGCATCACGGTAGGCGGGGCGCGCTGAGATGGGCCCGAGCCGTCGCAAGCGCGGCGCACAACCTATAATCAGCCTTGTTGTGCTTACTTCTTACACACTTCGGAAACTTTGGCCGGGGTTAGCCGGCGCAGGCGCGGCACTGGGGCTGGTTCTGGCTTTGTGCGCGGCCCTGCATGCGGACGGACAGGCTGTTGCGGAGAATGGGCAGGCGGATTCGACTGGGACCCATGGGCGAATTCTGCTGGTGCTGCCGTTTGATAACCGCACCGGCCAGCCCAACCTGGAATGGATCCGCGAGGCCGCGCCGTCGCTGTTGAGCAGCCGCTTTGCTTCGGCGGGGTTTGCTCCGATGAGCCGCGCGGACCGGCTGTATGCGCTGGATCATCTGGGGCTTCCGGAGGGTTTTCAGCCCTCGCGGGCGAGCTCGCTGAAGCTGGCGCAGACGCTGGATGCCGATTCGATTATTGTGGGCAGCTACCAGACGGACGCCACAGGCATCGTGGCGGAGGCTCGGGTGGTGGACGTGGCGCGCCTTCGCATGAGCGAGCCGGTGACTGCGCACGGCGCGATGAAGGATTTGATCGTGGTGTTTGACTCGCTGGCGTGGAAGCTTACGCGCCAGCTTGACCCCGGCTTCAGCGGGAGCGAAGAGACCTTTGTGGCAGCCGGCAAGGATTTGCGCCTGGATGCCTTTGAGCAGTACATTCGCGGGATTTCGCAACCCGATCAGGCGGAGCGGCTGCGCCACCTGAAGCAGGCCGTCCAACTGAGCCCGGATTTCGGGCAGGCGTGGATGGCGCTGGGACGCGAGGACTATGCCGGGCAGCAGTACGAGCAGGCGGCGGTCTCCTTCGGCAAGGTGGGCCGCAACAGCCCGGATGCGCTGGAGGCTGGATTTTATCGCGGGCTATCGCTGCTGTTCTCAGGGAATTATCCCAGGGCCGAGGATGCCTTTGCAGGAGTGGCGCGGGTTTTGCCGCTGGCAGAGGTGCTGAATAACCAGGGCGTGGCAATGAGCCGCCAGGGGCACGACGGCAGTGCGCTTTTTCGGCAGGCGGTGGCGGCCGACCCGAACGCGACGGATTATCACTTCAACCTGGCGGTGAGCCTGAAGCGCAAGGGCGCTACGAGCGAGGCGCTGGCGGAGTTGCAGCAGTGTTTGAAACTGCGGCCCAGCGACAGCGAGGCCCAGGGGCTGATGGCAGCGTGGAAGGCGCCTGCTGCCGCAGGAAGCACGGAGGCGCAGGCCGACCCGCTGGAGCGCATTGTGCGTACGTTTGATGCAGTGGCCTTTCGGCAGGCGGCGCTGATGATGGACCAGATGGAGGCGTTGCGGCTGGCCGCCCTTACGCCGCATGAGCGCGCGCTGAAGCTGGCGAGCCAGGCGAAGGAGTATCTTGACCGGGGCCTGTTGCTGGAAGCGGAGCGGCTGTACCAGTCTGCCGTGACGGCAGACGGGATGGTGGCTGAGGCGCACGCTGGGCTGGCCGAGGTGCGCGAGAGAACCGGCGATGCGGCGGGTGCGCGCAAAGAGGCACAGACGGCGCTGGCGCTGGAGCCCTCAGTGCAAGCGCATCTTGTGCTGGGACGGCTTGACCTGGCCGCGAATCAACTGGACGAAGCCGGCAAGGAAGCCGGCGAAGCCCTCAAGCTTGATCCCAGGAGCCGCGCGGCACAGGTTTTGAAGCAGCAGATTGATTTGAAGGCGGGTAAAACGCAGTAGAACACTGGTTCAGGAGCAAGGCATGCTTCAGCACGTGATCAGGTTCAGGTTCCACAATGCGGTGATTCTGGTTGCCATAGCCGGGCTGTGCTGCGGGTTGACTGTGCCTGCGCGGGCAGGGCAGCCACTGGTGGAGAAGCTCGTGCTCTCTGACACCATCCAGCCGGTGAGCGCGGGGATGCTGGAGCGGGCGATTGCGGTGGCCCAGGCAAATGGCGCCGCTGCATTGCTGGTGGAACTGGATACGCCGGGCGGGATGCTGGAATCGACGCGCGCCATGGCAGGCGCCATTCTTGGGTCGCGGGTGCCGGTGATTGTGTACGTGGCTCCGGCGGGCGCTCGAGCGGGGTCGGCGGGCTTCTTTCTGCTGGAGGCAGCGGACGTGGCGGCAATGGCGCCAGGAACGAACGCAGGCGCGGCGCATCCGGTGCTTGAGTTTGGCAAGCTTGACGACACGATGAAACAGAAGGTCGTGAACGACGCCGAGGCTTTTCTGCGTTCGTACGTGACGCGGCGCAATCGCAATGCGGAGGCTGCCGAGGCTGCGGTGCAGTCGTCGCACTCCTACACAGCGGAGGAGGCGCTGACGCAGCGCCTGATCGACGTAATCGCCAGCAGCGACACGGAATTGCTGGCCACGCTGGATGGCCGCGAGATTACGCGAATGGATGGCTCAAAGCAGGTGCTGCACCTGGCTGGCGCACGCATCGAGACGGTGAAGCCCTCAGTGCGCGAAGAGCTGCTGGGCTGGCTGGTGAATCCGAATATCGCGCTGCTGATGCTGGTGGCCGGTGCGCTGCTTATCTATCTGGAATTCAACACGCCGGGCACGATTGTTCCCGGCGCTCTGGGTACGCTGATGGTGATGCTGGCCATCTTCGGGCTGAATCTGCTGCCGATCCGCTACACAGCGGTGCTGCTGCTGGTGGCGGCGCTGGTGCTGCTGATTCTGGAAGCGAAATTTGGAGGGCACGGGGCGCTTGCGATTGCGGGGATTGTGTGCCTGACATTCGGGACTTTGACGCTGATTGCAGCGCCGGTGCCGGAGATGGGTATCAACCCGTGGGTGGCGATTGGGGTGAGTGCGGGGTTTGGAGGCATCACTGTCTTCCTTGTGCGGCTGGCGGTGCGCGCGCGGCGCATGAAGGCCAAACTGGGCGCGGATGCGC